>NZ_MIIV01000367.1:0-627 GCF_001743015.1 Shigella sp. FC1567 | reverse complement strand
GACACATAAACTGAAAGAGGGCTGGCAGCCGTTTGGTAGTCCGGTGGCCATAACCCCTTATACCCTGATGCAGGCGATTGCAGCAGAAGGTGATGTGGTGGTCAGTGGTGCAACTGAGCCGGAGTGATACTACGTCATCGTACTGGCCCGGCATTCCAGACCATAAAAGACAGTCTGGCAGTGGGACTAAATGCACTGACGCTGACGGATATTACCAAAAATGCAACGTATGGCGTTGAGATAGAAAGTCTGGTGCTGGAGATAAATGCACCGGCATGAGGTGTACTGGCAATAGCGGACACTACCATTTGTTCTTTTTTAAGCAGCCATCTGATGATATTTTTCCCTGAAGGCTGCCGGGGAGATATTCCCCAGACGAGAGTGACGACGCTGACGATTGTAGAAAATCTCAATGTATTCCCGTATTACTGAGATGGCTTCATCCCGGTTATTAAAACGATAGTGGCTCAGGCTCTCATTTTTCAGCGTTCCCCAGAAGCTTTCCATCGGAGCGTTGTCGTAACAGTGACCTTTACGCGACATTGATGTTTTCAGACCAGACTGCTCCTGTATGACCCGGTAATCGTATGCGCAGTACTGTGAACCTCGATCAGAGTGGTGGATTAG
>NZ_MIIV01000366.1:0-27200 GCF_001743015.1 Shigella sp. FC1567 | reverse complement strand
ACGCCGTCTGCGTTTCTCCGGCCCTAAGACATCAATCATCTGTACTCCAATGACTAGTCTAAAAACTAGTATTAAGACTATCACTTATTTAAGTGATACTGGTTGTCTGGAGATTCAGGGGGCCAGTCTACAGAGTTTGAGTTTCATCTGATTATAGCGACGCCAGATTCAGTTAATTACGCTATATTTAAGGCTACATTCATGCCCAATTCACAGCCGGATTTAGTTTCGTGGACTGGCGATAGTTCTACTCAACCATCTATGTCGAAAATTTCGGACAGCAGGGTATCCATGTCAGCCTGTCCTGGATTAGAGCAGTATGATAGCCAGACCAAAACGGGATGGACATGTAATGAATTAAAGATGTTTGTTTATTACGATGGGAATTTACATGGTTGTCCGTGGATTGTGTCGTCGTTTGTTAAGAGTAGAGATCCCTTCGCTAAAACGTATGATGATGATTTTCCTGACTATATTGGCCCAACGAAGGTGAGTTCTTCATGTCCGGCGGTGCCCCTGGCACCGTATGATGTTTCCTGGAATGAAAATTATGTTGTACATAACAAAGTCGTCAGGTTGCAGTCAACAGGTGGTGTTATTGAGCAAACACTGCCCACTTTCCTGATGGAAAATGGCAAACTGTGTAACGGGAATAATTTTGATGAGCGTGGTGTCTACTGCCGTTTTATCGCACAGCAGATGACCTTCTCGACTTCCGGCTGTGATAATGCCAAAGTGACGGTGACGCCTGAGCCGCAACCGATTACGTCCAGGCAACTGCATGATATGAAGCTACGCGTGGACACGACATCTCGACAGCCCATAGATTCTACCTGCCGATTCACTTACATACTGAATATGTATTAGCGCACCTTTTCTCACCTGGCAGGGTCATTCGCCCCTGCCATTCCGCGCTCCTGGCACAACACGCTCAACTCCTCAGGGCAACTCCGGCGGCAACCACTCTTCCACTTCAATCAACACCAACAAAGCCGCATCACCGCCGTACTCTTTCGGTGCCTGGTGAAATGCCATCACATGCGGATGTTGTGCCAGCCACAGCGGTGTTTGTTGCTTCAAAATATACTTCCCGTGCCCATGCATCACGCAGGCACAAAACACATGTTCGCGGCGACAGGCGGCAATCAACGCGCCCAGTTCCTGCTTGGCCTGCAGCTGCGTCAGACCGTGTAAATCCAAAAACAATTCCGGTGAATAATCGCCGCGGCGCAGTTTCTTCGCCTCGAAATGGCTGACATCCGGGCGAACATATTTCACCGGACCTTCGGTATTTAATAACGGCTGAAACTCATCGGAGAAATAATGGCTGGCATCAGCCTGCTCCTGGATCAAGCGTTTCACCGGCACTTCGCTGATTTTTTTACGCTGCGGTCGGTGGACAATCGTGTCCTGCTTAATCTTGCGAGTCCCCGCCATCAACTGGCGAAACAGAGCCTGGTCCTCCTCGCTAAGTGTTGTTTTCTTTTTCATTTATCTGTCTCTATTTCTAATTTTCCTACAGTTTACCCGACTCGTAGCACAATCGATCGTTTTAAACGTATTTTTCCTCACTCACCGCGCGTGAATGCTGATTTATCGTCATCTTCATGGCAAACTAGCCGCCGAAATTATTGCGATCATGCCCTGGAGGAATACGTGGATAAAATTTTCGTTGATGAAGCAGTAAATGAGCTGCAAACCATTCAGGACATGTTGCGCTGGTCAGTGAGCCGCTTCAGCGCGGCAAATATCTGGTACGGTCACGGCACCGATAACCCGTGGGATGAAGCCGTACAGCTGGTGTTACCATCGCTCTACCTGCCGCTGGATATCCCGGAAGATATGCGCACCGCGCGTCTGACCTCCAGCGAAAAACATCGTATTGTTGAACGCGTGATCCGCCGCGTCAACGAGCGCATTCCGGTGGCTTACCTGACCAACAAAGCCTGGTTCTGCGGTCATGAATTTTACGTCGATGAACGCGTGCTGGTGCCGCGCTCGCCGATTGGTGAACTGATCAACAATAAATTTGCCGGACTCATCAGCAAACAACCGCAGCATATTTTAGATATGTGTACCGGTAGCGGCTGCATCGCCATTGCCTGTGCTTATGCCTTCCCGGATGCAGAAGTCGACGCGGTGGATATCTCTCCCGACGCGCTGGCGGTTGCTGAACAGAACATCGAAGAACACGGTCTGATCCACAACGTCATTCCGATTCGTTCCGATCTGTTCCGCGACTTGCCGAAAGTGCAGTACGATCTGATTGTCACTAACCCGCCGTATGTCGACGCGGAAGATATGTCCGACCTGCCAAACGAATACCGTCACGAGCCGGAACTGGGCCTGGCATCTGGCACCGACGGCCTTAAACTGACGCGTCGCATTCTTGGAAACGCGGCAGATTACCTTGCTGATGATGGCGTGTTGATTTGTGAAGTCGGCAACAGCATGGTACATCTTATGGAACAATATCCGGATGTTCCGTTCACCTGGCTGGAGTTTGATAACGGCGGCGATGGTGTGTTTATGCTCACCAAAGAGCAGCTGCTGGCGGCCCGTGAATATTTCGCGATTTATAAAGATTAAGTAAACACGCAAACACAACAATAACGGAGCCGTGATGGCTGGAAACACAATTGGACAACTCTTTCGCGTAACCACCTTCGGCGAATCGCATGGGCTGGCGCTCGGCTGCATCGTCGATGGTGTTCCGCCAGGCATTCTGCTGACGGAAGCGGACCTGCAACATGACCTCGACCGTCGTCGCCCTGGGACATCGCGCTATACCACCCAGCGCCGCGAGCCGGATCAGGTCAAAATTCTCTCTGGTGTTTTTGAAGGCGTTACTACTGGCACCAGCATTGGCTTGTTGATCGAAAACACTGACCAGCGCTCTCAGGATTACAGCGCAATTAAAGACGTTTTCCGCCCAGGCCATGCTGATTACACCTACGAACAAAAATACGGTCTGCGCGATTATCGCGGCGGTGGACGTTCTTCCGCCCGCGAAACCGCCATGCGCGTGGCGGCAGGGGCGATTGCCAAAAAATATCTCGCCGAGAAATTTGGTATTGAAATCCGCGGCTGCTTGACCCAGATGGGCGACATTCCGCTGGAAATCAAAGACTGGTCGCTGGTTGAACAAAATCCGTTCTTCTGCCCGGATCCGGACAAAATCGACGCGTTAGATGAACTGATGCGCGCGCTGAAAAAAGAGGGCGACTCCATCGGCGCGAAAGTCACCGTTGTTGCCAGTGGCGTCCCCGCCGGACTTGGCGAGCCGGTATTTGACCGCCTGGATGCCGACATCGCCCATGCGCTGATGAGCATCAACGCGGTGAAAGGCGTGGAAATTGGCGACGGCTTTGACGTAGTGGCGCTGCGCGGCAGCCAGAACCGCGACGAAATCACCAAAGACGGTTTCCAGAGCAACCATGCGGGCGGCATTCTCGGCGGTATCAGCAGCGGGCAGCAAATCATTGCTCATATGGCGCTGAAACCGACCTCCAGCATTACCGTGCCGGGGCGCACTATTAACCGCTTTGGCGAAGAAGTTGAGATGATCACCAAAGGTCGTCACGATCCCTGTGTCGGGATCCGTGCAGTGCCGATCGCTGAAGCGATGCTGGCGATCGTTTTAATGGATCACCTGTTACGGCAGCGGGCGCAAAATGCCGATGTGAAGACTGATATTCCACGCTGGTAAAAAATGAACAAAACCGCGATTGCGCTGCTGGCTCTGCTTGCCAGTAGCGCTAGCTTGGCAGCGACGCCGTGGCAAAAAATAACCCAACCTGTGCCGGGTAGCGCACAATCGATAGGCAGTTTTTCTAATGGCTGTATTGTCGGCGCTGACACGTTGCCGATACAGTCCGAACATTATCAGGTCATGCGTACCGATCAGCGTCGCTATTTCGGTCACCCGGATCTGGTGATGTTTATCCAGCGTCTGAGTAGCCAGGTGAGCAATCTGGGCATGGGTACGGTGCTGATTGGCGATATGGGGATGCCCGCTGGTGGGCGTTTCAACGGCGGTCATGCCAGCCACCAGACCGGACTGGATGTCGATATCTTTCTGCAACTGCCGAAAACTCGCTGGACCTCCGCGCAGCTCTTGCGCCCGCAAGCACTGGACTTAGTTTCCCGCGACGGTAAACACGTTGTCTCCACGCTGTGGAAGCCAGAAATTTTCAGCTTGATCAAACTCGCCGCCCAGGACAAAGACGTCACGCGCATTTTTGTTAATCCGGCGATTAAACAACAACTTTGCCTTGATGCGGGCACCGATCGCGACTGGTTGCGCAAAGTGCGACCCTGGTTCCAGCATCGCGCGCATATGCATGTACGATTACGTTGCCCTGCCGATAGTCTGGAGTGTGAAGATCAACCTTTACCGCCACCAGGCGATGGTTGCGGGGCAGAACTGCAAAGCTGGTTTGCACCTCCAAAACCAGGAACAACAAAGCCTGAGAAGAAGACACCGCCTCCGTTGCCGCCTTCCTGCCAGGCGCTACTGGATGAGCACGTGATCTAATGGAAACGTTTAATAGCCTGTTTATGGTTTCCCCGCTGTTGCTGGGAGTTCTCTTTTTTGTCGCCATGCTGGCGGGATTTATCGACTCGATTGCCGGTGGCGGTGGGTTACTCACCATTCCGGCATTGATGGCTGCGGGAATGTCTCCCGCTAACGCGCTGGCAACCAATAAACTGCAAGCCTGCGGCGGCTCTATTTCCGCCACTATCTACTTTATTCGCCGCAAAGTGGTTAGTTTAAGCGATCAGAAACTCAATATCGCCATGACCTTTGCCGGCTCAATGAGCGGCGCACTGCTGGTGCAATACGTTCAGGCTGATGTCTTACGGCAGATTTTGCCCATTCTGGTAATTTGTATCGGCCTCTATTTCTTGCTGATGCCAAAGCTGGGTGAAGAAGATCGCCAGCGCCGGATGTACGGTTTACCCTTCGCGTTAATTGCCGGTGGCTGCGTCGGTTTTTATGACGGATTCTTTGGCCCGGCTGCCGGATCGTTTTACGCGCTGGCCTTCGTTACGCTGTGCGGATTCAACCTCGCCAAAGCCACGGCTCACGCCAAATTACTCAACGCAACGTCAAACATTGGCGGTCTGCTGCTGTTTATTCTCGGCGGCAAAGTGATTTGGGCGACGGGCTTTGTCATGCTGGTGGGGCAGTTCCTCGGCGCGCGCATGGGTTCAAGACTGGTGCTGAGCAAAGGACAAAAACTGATCCGCCCGATGATCGTTATCGTCTCGGCGGTGATGAGTGCCAAATTACTTTACGATAGCCACGGACAGGAGATCCTCCACTGGTTGGGGATGAACTAATGAACAGTACACACCACTATGAGCAGTTGATTGAAATTTTTAATAGCTGCTTTGCCGATGAATTTAATACCCGTCTGATTAAAGGCGACGACGAACCGATCTATCTTCCTGCTGATGCGGAAGTACCGTATAACCGAATTGTCTTTGCCCACGGCTTTTATGCCAGCGCAATTCATGAGATTTCGCACTGGTGTATTGCCGGAAAAGCGCGCCGTGAGCTGGTTGATTTCGGCTACTGGTATTGCCCGGATGGGCGTGATGCCCAAACGCAAAGCCAGTTTGAAGATGTTGAAGTGAAGCCGCAGGCACTCGACTGGTTGTTCTGTGTGGCGGCGGGATATCCGTTTAACGTCAGTTGCGACAATCTGGAAGGCGACTTCGAACCGGATCGTGTGGTGTTTCAACGGCGGGTACATGCGCAGGTGATGGATTATCTGACAAATGGCATTCCCGAGCGTCCGGCACGCTTCATTAAAGCACTACAAAATTATTATCACACGCCGGAACTTACGGCGGAACAGTTCCCGTGGCCGGAAGCGCTCAACTGAAGCCGGTGCCACGTTTTACAATGAGGAAAGAAGATGATCGCGGAGTTTGAATCACGCATTCTGGCATTAATCGACGGCATGATTGACCATGCCAGTGATGATGAGTTGTTTGCCAGTGGGTATTTGCGTGGCCACCTGACATTAGCCATCGCAGAACTGGAAAGTGGTGATGACCACTCCGCTCAGGCGGTGCATACGACCGTTAGCCAGAGTCTGGAAAAAGCCATTGGTGCCGGTGAATTGTCGCCGCGTGACCAGGCGCTGGTGACCGATATGTGGGAAAACCTGTTTCAGCAGGCGTCACAGCAGTAAGTTGCGGCGTCTGGAGCACCATGCCTGATGCGACGCTTATCGCGTCTTATCAGGCCTACACGTCACACGTAGGTCGGATAAGGCGTTCACGCCGCATCCGGCAAACACTGCGAGAGCAGATTACCCCGCCTTAACCGCTTTACCCTTCAACAATTTCCGCACCCATAACCGATTCGGGTTTAACGCCGCCAGCGTACTGGCATCCATCGGAATCGGTTCGTCGCTCATCTGCGCCGCCAGAATCTCGGCACACAGCGGGGCAGAACACAAACCGCGAGAACCTAAAGCCGCAAACATAAAGAGATCGTCAAAAACCGGCGCGCTTACCGCCTCATCTTTCTGCTCCGCCAACGACGCATATTCCACGAGTGTTGCCTCATAATCGGGAACATTGCCTACCATTGGCAGATGATCGCGGGTGGCACAACGCACACCGCAGCGCGCCTCTTTATCACTGACATCAACCTCTTTTGCCCACTGTGCCTGCGGGAAACAATCAATCAACCGCTGGCGATTCTGCTGCTGATCGTCCTCACTGTACGCCGTATCTTCGCTGCCGCGATGATAACTGGCACCAATACAATGATGTTGATTCGCCGGATTTTGTGGCGTGAGATAACCGTCATAGCACAGCACCTGCTTCAGCTCTGCCAATTCCGGCGTTGTCGGAATATGGCTGACCTGCCCGGCAACCGAATACACCGGGAGAGTCGACGTTTGGCTGAATCGGCTGATTTGATGCCCGTTCGCCAGTACCACTACGCTGTGTGTTGCTTGCTGATCTCCTGCAAAATTCAACAACCAACAGTCATCCTTACGGGATAAATTCTGTAACTGATATTGATAATAAATCTGCAAACCCTGCTGTTGCGCCAGTTCCAGCACATTACGGGTCAGTTCTGCTGGGCACAGCCAACCACCTTGCGGATAAGTAATGCCGCTGCAATTTGTCGCAACGCCCGTAATTTGTTCAACCGCATTTGCCTCAACGGCTACAGCCAGTTCTGCGGGTAAATCCATTGACAACATCTGTGCGATTTTATGCTGGCTTTTCTCATCCCAGCCTAACTGCGTGACGCCGCACCAGTCATGATCAAATTTAACGGGTAATTGGTCGTAAAACCGACGAGCAAAAGTAAACGCATTAGAGAAAAAGCGGTTTAGCGCCTCATCGTGTTTGCTTAATAACGGATACAGCGCCCCCTGGCGATTGCCGGAAGCACCCAGTGCGGGGGCCTCATCCGCGCAATAAAGCGTTACCTGCCAGCCGCGCCGTAATAGCGCCAGCGACAACAACGCGCAGGCAATACCACCGCCGATAATCGCCGCTTCCCGTTTGCTGCTGCCCGTGCGGTTAAACCACGGCGCGGAGCAGGGGAGCGGTAATGTCTGTTCCATCACCCCGCAAAGCATTTCCCGTTTGCGCCCAAAGCCCTTACGTTTTTGCATCGTGAATCCGGCGTCCTGCAAACCGCGGCGGACAAAACCGGCAGACGTAAATGTCGCCAGCGTGCCGCCCGGACGCGCCAACCTTGCCATGGCGTTAAACAGATTTTGCGTCCACATATCCGGGTTTTTCGCTGGCGCAAAGCCGTCCAGAAACCAGGCATCTACTTTTTGATTTAGCGAATCGTCCTGTTGGCTGGTCAGTTCGTTAATATCGCCAAACCATAAATCCAGCGTCACGCGGCCTTCATCGAGCAATAAACGATGGCAACCGGGCAAGGGCATTGGCCACTGCGCCTGAAGTTGTTCTGCCCACGGAGCCAGTTCCGGCCAGTGTTGATGCGCTAAGGCTAAATCCGCACGGGTGAGGGGAAATTTCTCAAAACTAATGAAATGTAAGCGTTGTAATTGCGCTTGCGGATGCGCTTCGCGAAACTGATCAAATGCCTGCCATAGCGTCAGGAAGTTTAATCCGGTGCCGAAGCCGCTCTCTGCTACCACAAACAGAGGATGTGGATGCTCAGGAAAGCGTACCTCTAATTGGTTGCCTCCCAGAAAAACATAACGCGTCTCTTCCAGCCCGTTATCGTTGGAAAAATAGACATCGTCAAAATCTCGGGAAACAGGTGTACCCTCAGCATTAAATTCGAGGTTGGCAGGTTGTATGGAGTAGTGTTTCACGTAAGTTACTCGTCTTACAGGCGGTGGCTCGATCTTAGCGATGTGTGTAAGGCTGCGCAAATTTCTCTATTAAATGGCTGATCGGACTTGTTCGGCGTACAAGTGTACGCTATTGTGCATTCGAAACTTACTCTATGTGCGACTTACAGAGGTATTGAATGAAACGTGCAGTGATTACTGGCCTGGGCATTGTTTCCAGCATCGGTAATAACCAGCAGGAAGTCCTGGCATCTCTGCGTGAAGGACGTTCAGGGATCACTTTCTCTCAGGAGCTTAAGGATTCCGGCATGCGTAGCCACGTCTGGGGCAACGTAAAACTGGATACCACTGGCCTCATTGACCGCAAAGTTGTGCGCTTTATGAGCGACGCATCCATTTATGCATTCCTTTCTATGGAGCAGGCAATCGCAGATGCGGGCCTTTCTCCGGAAGCTTACCAGAATAACCCGCGCGTTGGCCTGATTGCAGGTTCTGGCGGCGGTTCCCCGCGTTTCCAGGTATTCGGCGCTGACGCAATGCGCGGCCCGCGCGGCCTGAAAGCGGTTGGCCCGTATGTGGTCACCAAAGCGATGGCATCCGGCGTTTCTGCCTGCCTCGCCACGCCGTTTAAAATTCATGGCGTTAACTACTCCATCAGCTCCGCGTGTGCGACTTCCGCACACTGTATCGGTAACGCAGTAGAGCAGATCCAACTGGGCAAACAGGACATCGTGTTTGCTGGCGGCGGCGAAGAGCTGTGCTGGGAAATGGCCTGCGAATTCGACGCGATGGGTGCGCTGTCTACTAAATACAACGACACCCCGGAAAAAGCCTCCCGTACTTACGACGCTCACCGTGACGGTTTCGTTATCGCTGGCGGCGGCGGTATGGTAGTGGTTGAAGAGCTGGAACACGCGCTGGCGCGTGGTGCTCACATCTATGCTGAAATCGTTGGCTACGGCGCAACCTCTGATGGTGCAGACATGGTTGCTCCGTCTGGCGAAGGCGCAGTACGCTGCATGAAGATGGCGATGCACGGCGTTGATACCCCAATCGATTACCTGAACTCTCATGGTACTTCGACTCCGGTTGGCGACGTGAAAGAACTGGCAGCTATCCGTGAAGTGTTCGGCGATAAGAGCCCGGCGATTTCTGCAACCAAAGCCATGACCGGTCACTCTCTGGGCGCTGCTGGCGTACAGGAAGCTATCTACTCTCTGCTGATGCTGGAACACGGCTTTATCGCCCCGAGCATCAACATTGAAGAGCTGGACGAGCAGGCGGCAGGTCTGAACATCGTGACCGAAACGACCGATCGCGAACTGACCACCGTTATGTCTAACAGCTTCGGCTTCGGCGGCACCAACGCCACGCTGGTAATGCGCAAGCTGAAAGATTAATTCGCAGTAGGTCGGAGTAGTCGGAGTAGTCGGAGTAGTCGGAGTAGTCGGAGTAGTCGGAGTAGTCGGAGTAGGTCGGATAAGACGCGCCAGCGTCGCATCCGACGTTACGCGCCAATGCGGCCTCCGGCACTAACGCAAAAGGGAACCTGATGGTTCCCTTTTTCACATCATTGACAATCGCCGCCAGTTCCAGGCAAACTTCCCGCTTTGTCGATTTCCTTCTGAAAAGACGTACGCGTTAAATCCTGCCAACGCACTGTAACCCTGAAACCAGAGAGATGAGACGGGGATACTCCTCGCCTTGCGCTGCATTCTGGAGTAATGCATGACTGCTGTAAGCCAAACCGAAACACGATCTTCTGCCAATTTTTCGCTCTTCCGCATCGCTTTTGCGGTTTTTCTCACCTACATGACCGTAGGGCTGCCGTTGCCGGTTATCCCGCTGTTTGTTCATCATGATCTGGGCTATGGCAATACCATGGTCGGGATTGCCGTCGGGATTCAGTTTCTGGCTACGGTGCTGACGCGTGGCTATGCCGGGCGACTGGCCGATCAATATGGTGCAAAACGTTCGGCGCTTCAGGGGATGTTAGCTTGTGGTCTGGCTGGCGGCGCGTTGCTGCTGGCGGCGATTTTGCCTGTCTCCGCACCGTTGAAATTTGCCCTGTTGGTCGTCGGGCGTTTGATTCTTGGCTTTGGTGAAAGCCAGTTACTGACAGGCGCTCTGACCTGGGGATTAGGCATCGTAGGGGCAAAACACTCTGGCAAAGTGATGTCATGGAACGGAATGGCGATTTACGGTGCCCTCGCTGTTGGTGCGCCGCTTGGCCTGTTGATTCATAGCCATTACGGTTTTGCCGCACTGGCGATCACCACAATGGTATTACCCTTACTGGCGTGGGCCTGTAACGGCACAGTGCGCAAAGTACCGGCCCTGGCGGGAGAACGTCCATCGCTGTGGAGCGTTGTCGGGCTTATCTGGAAACCAGGGTTAGGGCTGGCACTACAAGGCGTTGGTTTTGCGGTTATCGGGACTTTCGTTTCGCTCTACTTTGCCAGCAAAGGATGGGCGATGGCGGGCTTTACTCTTACCGCGTTTGGCGGCGCATTTGTCGTGATGCGCGTCATGTTTGGCTGGATGCCGGACCGTTTTGGCGGCGTGAAAGTGGCGATTGTCTCTCTGCTTGTAGAAACGGTGGGCTTGTTGCTGCTCTGGCAAGCCCCAGGTGCATGGGTCGCATTAGCGGGCGCGGCGTTAACCGGAGCCGGATGTTCGCTTATCTTTCCTGCGCTGGGCGTGGAGGTGGTTAAACGCGTCCCCTCACAAGTTCGCGGCACCGCACTGGGCGGTTACGCCGCGTTTCAGGATATCGCCCTCGGCGTCTCCGGGCCGCTGGCGGGAATGCTGGCGACCACGTTTGGTTACTCTTCGGTATTTCTTGCCGGGGCGATCTCTGCGGTGCTGGGTATTATTGTCACGATACTGTCATTTCGTCGGGGTTAACGAACCAGCCAGACCAGCATCAGGATAATCGCGACTAACAGTATCCACAGCGCGGGACGCGTTGCCATATTTTGCAACGTGTCCATCATCGGTGGAAAAGGATTAAGCAGCGGTTGCATATCACGCGGATCAATCCCTTTAACCCGCCGTTGATAAAGCTGATTAAGAATATCCTCGGCCTGGGCAGAAGAAAGCGATGATTGCGCAGAAAGGCCATATTTTTGCTGGATATATGCCGATAACGCCGCCAGTTCACTGGCATCTAAAGGTTGTTTTAGCGCCATCTGTAGTGATTCCAGCGTCGGCGTATTTTGCTGGCTTAGCGTCTGACGCGCCTGTAGCCAGGTCACCAGATGGTTAAACAGTTTCGCTGGAATTAACTCGCCATCTTTCACCCCGGAAAGTTCCAGCATCGATTGCCAGATCTGTTTGCTGGGTTCCCCCGTTGCCGCCGCAAGTTTGGTCACCAGCTGTTTTAGCGCATTGTGCTCCGCCGGTAATAAAGGACGGTCGGTCGCCTCGCGCTGCTGCGGTTGCGGAATAACCATCTTCCCTTCCTGCAACAGGGTGAGAATGGTTTTTAATTGCTCCGGTGAGAGCTGATTCAGCGGCGTCTGACCAAAGTTATGACGGATATAATCCGTGACCGCCTGACGATTATTCCCCAGACGTAAATACTCCCCTAATTGCGCTAAAAGCTGGCGGGCAGAATGGCTTTTTTGCGCGGCCAGCAGACGTTGCGCCAGATTATGCTCAGCGGCAGGGAAGTGACGCGAAAGCAGCGGTGAATCTCCCGACAGACCAATATCGTGCCTGATACCCGCCCACAGTTCTGCTCTTTGCTGTTGCGTCAGTGAGGTCACTTTCGTCATTAAGCTTTCCAGCGAAGTACGTTGCTGACTGGATAAAGGCTGATTGCCCGCGCCAGACGGCAGGTTATCTCCCTGACCTGGTGGTTGCCCAGGAGGAGGGCCGGAAATAGGTTGTATCATTACGTATCCTTATACCTGAAATCTTCGCAAGTATGCCTGGCCGCGAGATTATGGCACACTTGTCCGGTTAACTCTCGTCTCATACAGGTAACACAAACGTGAAAATCCTTGTTGATGAAAATATGCCTTATGCCCGCGACTTATTTAGCCGTTTGGGTGAGGTGACCGCGGTTCCCGGGCGTCCAATCGCCGTCGCTCAACTGGCAGACGCGGATGCGCTGATGGTGCGTTCGGTCACGAAAGTGAATGAATCTTTGCTGGCAGGAAAACCCATTAAATTTGTTGGCACTGCCACTGCGGGGACCGACCATGTCGATGAAGCATGGTTGAAGCAGGCGGGAATTGGTTTTTCCGCTGCACCTGGCTGTAATGCGATTGCGGTGGTGGAATATGTTTTCTCCTCACTACTGATGCTTGCCGAACGCGATGGATTTTCACTGCACGACCGTACGGTGGGGATCGTGGGCGTTGGTAACGTTGGACGTCGATTGCAGGCGCGACTGGAAGCGTTAGGGATTAAAACATTGCTTTGCGATCCGCCTCGCGCTGACCGTGGGGATGAGGGTGATTTCCGCTCGCTGGATGAATTAGTTCAGCATGCGGATATTCTGACTTTCCATACGCCACTCTTCAAAGATGGGCCGTACAAAACGCTGCATCTGGCGGATGAAAAACTGATCCGTAGCCTGAAGCCGGGAGCGATTCTGATTAACGCCTGCCGTGGCGCAGTCGTCGATAATACTGCGTTGCTGACCTGCCTGAATGAAGGCCAGAAGTTAAGCGTAGTGCTGGATGTCTGGGAAGGCGAACCGGAACTTAACGTGGAGTTGCTGACAAAAGTGGATATCGGCACGCCGCATATCGCAGGTTATACCCTGGAAGGTAAAGCACGCGGTACTACGCAAGTGTTTGAAGCTTATAGCAAGTTTATTGGGCATGAACAGCACGTTGCGCTGGATACATTACTGCCCGCGCCAGAGTTTGGTCGCATTACGCTGCATGGCCCGCTCGATCAACCGACGCTGAAAAGGCTGGTGCATTTGGTGTATGATGTGCGCCGCGATGACGCACCGCTGCGTAAAGTCGCCGGGATACCGGGTGAGTTCGATAAACTGCGCAAAAACTATCTTGAGCGCCGTGAATGGTCATCTCTGTATGTAATTTGTGATGACGCCAGTGCGGCATCATTGCTGTGTAAACTGGGTTTTAACGCCGTTCATCATCCGGCACGTTAATCTCTTCTTCATGCTCTCTGCTGTAACATTGGCAGGGAGCTTTGCTATTTCTGGAGTAAACCACCATGTCTGAAGGCTGGAACATTGCCGTCCTGGGCGCAACTGGCGCTGTGGGCGAAGCCCTGCTTGAAACGCTGGCTGAACGTCAGTTCCCGGTTGGGGAAATTTATGCACTGGCACGTAACGAAAGCGCAGGCGAACAACTGCGCTTTGGTGGTAAAACAATCACCGTGCAGGATGCCGCTGAATTCGACTGGACGCAGGCGCAGCTGGCATTTTTTGTCGCAGGCAAAGAAGCTACCGCTGCCTGGGTTGAAGAAGCGACCAACTCAGGTTGCCTGGTGATCGACAGCAGCGGACTGTTTGCTCTCGAACCCGACGTACCGCTGGTGGTGCCGGAAGTAAACCCGTTTGTACTGACCGATTACCGCAACCGGAATGTCATCGCCGTACCAGACAGTCTGACCAGCCAGCTGCTGGCGGCACTGAAACCGTTAATCGATCAGGGCGGTTTGTCGCGTATCAGTGTTACCAGCCTGATTTCAGCCTCCGCCCAGGGCAAAAAAGCGGTCGATGCGTTAGCGGGGCAGAGTGCGAAATTGCTCAACGGCATTCCGATTGACGAAGAAGATTTCTTCGGTCGTCAACTGGCGTTCAATATGCTGCCGTTGTTGCCGGATAGCGAAGGTAGCGTGCGTGAAGAACGTCGTATCGTTGACGAAGTACGCAAAATCCTGCAGGACGAAGGGCTGATGATTTCGGCAAGCGTCGTCCAGGCACCGGTATTCTACGGTCATGCCCAGATGGTCAACTTTGAAGCACTGCGTCCGCTGGCGGCAGAAGAAGCGCGTGATGCGTTTGCTCAGGGCGAAGATATTGTGCTCTCTGAAGAGAACGAATTCCCGACTCAGGTAGGGGATGCTTCGGGTACTCCGCATCTTTCTGTTGGCTGCGTGCGTAATGACTACGGTATGCCGGAGCAAGTCCAGTTCTGGTCGGTGGCCGATAACGTTCGCTTTGGCGGCGCGCTGATGGCAGTAAAAATCGCCGAGAAACTGGTGCAGGAGTATCTGTACTAATGTCCGACCAGCAACAACTGCCAGTTTATAAAATTGCGCTGGGCATTGAGTACGACGGCAGTAAGTATTACGGCTGGCAACGGCAGAATGAAGTCCGCAGTGTGCAGGAGAAGCTGGAAAAGGCGCTCTCCCAGGTGGCGAACGAACCCATCACCGTCTTCTGCGCCGGGCGTACTGACGCAGGGGTACACGGTACCGGGCAGGTGGTGCATTTCGAAACAACCGCGCCGCGCAAAGACGCGGCGTGGACCTTGGGCGTAAATGCGAATTTACCTGATGACATCGCCGTGCGTTGGGTTAAAGCTGTACCTGATGATTTTCATGCCCGATTTAGCGCCACGGCTCGCCGTTATCGCTACATCATCTACAATCATCGGCTGCGCCCGGCGGTACTGAGTAAAGGGGTAACCCATTTTTACGAACCGCTGGACGCTGAACGGATGCATCGGGCTGCGCAATGCTTGCTGGGCGAGAATGATTTCACCTCGTTCCGTGCGGTGCAGTGCCAGTCCCGAACCCCGTGGCGCAACGTTATGCATATTAATGTCACGCGTCACGGTCCTTATGTGGTGGTAGATATCAAAGCGAATGCCTTTGTACATCATATGGTCAGGAATATTGTCGGCAGCCTGATGGAAGTCGGTGCCCACAACCAGCCGGAGAGCTGGATAGCAGAGTTGCTGGCGGCAAAGGACAGAACGCTGGCGGCAGCAACGGCAAAAGCGGAAGGGCTGTATCTGGTCGCGGTGGATTACCCTGACCGGTATGATCTTCCAAAACCGCCAATGGGCCCGCTATTTCTGGCGGACTAACGAGAATAATGCTCGGAACATTTCAGGCTGTAGCCAACGTAGTTACAGCCTGAAAGATGACGAGTACAAGGCATAGGCAAATATGGACCTGATTTATTTCCTCATCGATTTTATCCTGCACATTGACGTGCATCTGGCAGAGCTGGTCGCGGAGTACGGCGTCTGGGTTTATGCCATTCTGTTTTTGATTCTGTTCTGCGAAACGGGGCTGGTGGTAACGCCATTCCTGCCTGGTGATTCGCTGCTGTTTGTTGCTGGTGCATTGGCGTCGCTGGAAACTAACGATCTCAATGTCCATATGATGGTGGTGCTTATGTTGATTGCCGCTATTGTCGGTGATGCAGTGAACTATACCATTGGACGGTTATTTGGTGACAAACTGTTCAGTAACCCGGATTCGAAAATCTTTCGTTGCAGTTATCTTGATAAGACTCATCAGTTTTACGAGAGACATGGCGGCAAAACGATTATTCTCGCCCGTTTTGTACCGATCGTCAGAACGTTCGCGCCGTTTGTTGCGGGAATGGGCCACATGTCGTACCGTCATTTCGCCGCTTATAACGTGATCGGCGCACTGTTGTGGGTACTGATTTTTACCTACGCGGGTTATTTCTTCGGCATGCTCCCCTTCATTCAGAGCAACCTTAAGCTGATGATTGTTGGCATTATTTTTGTTTCAATATTGCCTGGGGTTTTCGAATTTATTCGTCACAAACGCGCTGCGGCACGCGCCGCAAAATAAAAAGTAACTCCGCGGTTCGACCACTTTTTTATCCAAAGTTTCGGGCTGTTATGTTTTAATGTGCAACATTCATGGTCTGTTGGGGGCAAAAATGGCATTATGCGTCCCCAAAGATAAAACTGGCATCGAACCAGGTTCAGACAGAAAGGTCCCTAATGAGCTGGATTGAACGAATTAAAAGCAACATTACTCCCACCCGCAAGGCGAGCATTCCTGAAGGGGTGTGGACTAAGTGTGATAGCTGCGGTCAGGTTTTATACCGCGCTGAGCTGGAACGTAATCTTGAGGTCTGTCCGAAGTGTGACCATCACATGCGTATGACAGCGCGTAATCGCCTGCATAGCCTGTTAGATGAAGGAAGCCTTGTGGAGATGGGTAGCGAGCTTGAGCCGAAAGATGTGCTGAAGTTTCGTGACTCCAAGAAGTATAAAGACCGTCTGGCTTCTGCGCAGAAAGAAACCGGCGAAAAAGATGCGCTGGTGGTGATGAAAGGCACTCTGTATGGAATGCCGGTTGTCGCTGCGGCATTCGAGTTCGCCTTTATGGGCGGTTCAATGGGGTCTGTTGTGGGTGCACGTTTCGTGCGTGCCGTTGAGCAGGCGCTGGAAGATAACTGCCCGCTGATCTGCTTCTCCGCCTCTGGTGGCGCACGTATGCAGGAAGCACTGATGTCGCTGATGCAGATGGCGAAAACCTCTGCGGCACTGGCAAAAATGCAGGAGCGCGGCTTGCCGTACATCTCCGTGCTGACCGACCCGACGATGGGCGGTGTTTCTGCAAGTTTCGCCATGCTGGGCGATCTCAACATCGCTGAACCGAAAGCGTTAATTGGCTTTGCCGGTCCGCGTGTTATCGAACAGACCGTTCGCGAAAAACTGCCGCTAGGATTCCAGCGCAGTGAATTCCTGATCGAGAAAGGCGCGATCGACATGATCGTCCGTCGTCCGGAAATGCGCCTGAAACTGGCGAGCATTCTGGCGAAGTTGATGAATCTGCCAGCGCCGAATCCTGAAGCGCCGCGTGAAGGCGTAGTGGTACCCCCGGTACCGGATCAGGAACCTGAGGCCTGATAACTGATAAGGGCAGGGCCACTGGCTCTGCCCTTTTGCTATTCTCACCGTAACGAATCAGCGGATACCATGATTATCAAACGCACTCCTCAAGCCGCGTCGCCTCTGGCTTCGTGGCTTTCTTATCTGGAAAACCTGCACAGTAAAACTATCGATCTCGGCCTTGAGCGCGTGAGCCAGGTCGCGGCTCGTCTTGGCGTTCTGAAACCAGCGCCATTTGTGTTTACCGTTGCGGGTACGAATGGCAAAGGCACCACCTGCCGTACGCTGGAGTCGATTCTGATGGCGGCAGGGTACAAAGTGGGCGTCTACAGTTCGCCGCATCTGGTGCGTTATACCGAGCGCGTACGTGTGCAGGGTCAGGAATTGCCGGAATCGGCCCACACCGCCTCTTTTGCGGAGATTGAATCGGCACGCGGTGATATTTCCCTGACCTATTTCGAGTACGGTACGCTGTCGGCGTTGTGGCTGTTCAAACAGGCACAACTTGACGTGGTGATTCTGGAAGTAGGGCTGGGCGGTCGTCTGGACGCAACCAATATTGTCGATGCCGATGTCGCGGTAGTAACCAGTATTGCGCTGGATCATACCGACTGGCTGGGGCCAGATCGCGAAAGTATTGGTCGCGAGAAAGCAGGCATCTTTCGCAGCGCAAAACCGGCAATTGTCGGTGAGCCGGAAATGCCTTCTACCATTGCTGATGTGGCGCAGGAAAAAGGTGCACTGTTACAACGTCGGGGCGTTGAGTGGAACTATTCCGTCACCGATCATGACTGGGCGTTTAGCGATGCTCACGGCACGCTGGAAAATCTGCCGTTGCCGCTTGTCCCGCAACCGAATGCCGCAACAGCGCTGGCGGCACTGCGTGCCAGCGGGCTGGAAGTCAGTGAAAATGCCATTCGCGACGGGATTGCCAGCGCAATTTTGCCGGGACGTTTCCAGATTGTGAGCGAGTCGCCACGCGTTATTTTTGATGTCGCGCATAATCCACATGCGGCGGAATATCTCACCGGGCGTATGAAAGCGCTACCGAAAAACGGGCGCGTGCTGGCGGTTATCGGTATGCTACATGATAAAGATATTGCCGGAACTCTGGCCTGGTTGAAAAGCGTGGTTGATGACTGGTATTGTGCGCCACTGGAAGGGCCGCGCGGTGCCACGGCAGAACAACTGCTTGAGCATTTGGGTAACGGCAAATCATTTGATAGCGTTGCGCAGGCATGGGATGCCGCAATGGCGGACGCTAAAGCGGAAGACACCGTGCTGGTGTGTGGTTCTTTCCACACGGTCGCACATGTCATGGAAGTGATTGACGCGAGGAGAAGCGGTGGCAAGTAAGTTTCAGAATCGGTTAGTGGGCACGATCGTGCTGGTGGCGCTGGGGGTGATTGTACTTCCAGGGCTGCTGGACGGGCAGAAAAAACATTATCAGGATGAGTTTGCGGCTATCCCGCTGGTTCCAAAAGCGGGCGATCGCGATGAGCCTGATATGATGCCAGCCGCCACCCAGGCGTTGCCGACGCAGCCGCCGGAAGGCGCAGCGGAAGAGGTGCGGGCAGGTGATGCCGCAGCACCGTCGCTCGATCCGGCCACTATTGCAGCCAATAACACCGAGTTTGAACCGGAACCTGCACCGGTCGCCCCACCGAAGCCGAAACCGGTGGAGCCGCCTAAACCGAAGGTTGAAGCACCACCTGCGCCGAAGCCAGAACCGAAGCCGGTCGTGGAAGAAAAAGCAGCGCCAACGGGTAAAGCCTATGTTGTGCAACTGGGTGCGCTGAAAAATGCCGATAAAGTGAATGAGATTGTCGGTAAGCTGCGCGGTGCCGGTTATCGGGTTTATACGTCGCCATCCACGCCAGTGCAGGGTAAAATTACCCGTATTCTGGTTGGGCCGGATGCCTCGAAAGATAAGCTGAAAGGTTCGCTGGGTGAGTTGAAGCAACTTTCTGGCTTAAGTGGCGTGGTAATGGGCTATACGCCGAATTAATACAGTCTTGCCTGATGCGACGCTGGCGCGTCTTATCAGGCTTGGGCAGTGTTAGAACCGTAGGTCGGATAAGGCGTTTACGCCGCATCCGACACGCATTGCACGATGCCGCAAAGGCATAAAAAGTCGATGGCGTTGAATATTTTTTCAGCGCCATTTTTATTGATGCGTGGGAAGGAAATCCCTACGCAAACGTTTTCTTTTTCTGTTAGAATGCGCCCCGAACAGGATGACAGGGCGTAAAATCGTGGGACACATATGGTCTGGATTGATTACGCCATAATCGCGGTGATTGCTTTTTCCTCTCTGGTTAGCCTGATCCGCGGCTTTGTTCGTGAAGCGTTATCGCTGGTGACATGGGGTTGTGCTTTCTTTGTTGCCAGTCATTACTACACTTACCTGTCAGTCTGGTTTACGGGCTTTGAAGACGAACTGGTTCGAAATGGAATTGCCATCGCGGTACTGTTTATCGCTACCCTGATCGTTGGTGCTATCGTGAACTTCGTGATAGGCCAGTTGGTGGAGAAAACGGGGTTGTCAGGCACCGATCGGGTGCTGGGCGTCTGTTTCGGTGCGTTGCGCGGTGTGTTGATTGTTGCCGCCATTCTCTTCTTTCTCGACTCCTTTACCGGGGTGTCGAAAAGCGAAGACTGGAGCAAATCACAGCTGATCCCGCAGTTCAGTTTTATCATCAGATGGTTTTTTGATTATCTGCAAAGCTCGTCAAGTTTCTTGCCCAGAGCGTAAGTGCTCTGAGATGTGGCTTAACGAGGAAAAAGACGTATGTGCGGTATTGTCGGTATCGCCGGTGTTATGCCGGTTAACCAGTCGATTTATGATGCCTTAACGGTGCTTCAGCATCGCGGTCAGGATGCCGCCGGCATCATCACCATAGATGCCAATAACTGCTTCCGTTTGCGTAAAGCGAACGGGCTGGTGAGCGATGTATTTGAAGCTCGCCATATGCAGCGTTTGCAGGGCAATATGGGCATTGGTCATGTGCGTTACCCTACGGCTGGCAGCTCCAGCGCCTCTGAAGCGCAGCCGTTTTACGTTAACTCCCCGTATGGCATTACGCTTGCCCACAACGGCAATCTGACCAACGCTCACGAGTTGCGTAAAAAACTGTTTGAAGAAAAACGCCGCCACATCA
This sequence comes from Shigella sp. FC1567, assembly GCF_001743015.1. Lineage (NCBI taxonomy): Bacteria > Pseudomonadati > Pseudomonadota > Gammaproteobacteria > Enterobacterales > Enterobacteriaceae > Shigella > Shigella sp. FC1567. The sequence goes on along the minus strand of NZ_MIIV01000366.1, from coordinate 6,908 downwards.
ACACCACTTCCGACTCGGAAATTCTGCTTAATATCTTCGCTAGCGAGCTGGACAACTTCCGCCACTACCCGCTGGAAGCCGACAATATTTTCGCTGCCATTGCTGCCACAAACCGCTTAATCCGCGGCGCATATGCCTGTGTGGCGATGATTATCGGCCACGGTATGGTTGCTTTCCGCGATCCAAACGGGATTCGTCCGCTGGTACTGGGAAAACGTGATATTGACGAGAACCGTACAGAATATATGGTCGCTTCCGAAAGCGTAGCGCTCGATACGCTGGGCTTTGATTTCCTGCGTGACGTCGCGCCGGGCGAAGCGATTTACATCACTGAAGAAGGGCAGTTGTTTACCCGTCAATGTGCTGACAATCCGGTCAGCAATCCGTGCCTGTTTGAGTATGTATACTTTGCCCGCCCGGACTCGTTTATCGACAAAATTTCCGTTTACAGCGCGCGTGTGAATATGGGCACGAAACTGGGTGAGAAAATTGCCCGCGAATGGGAAGATCTGGATATCGACGTGGTGATCCCGATCCCGGAAACCTCGTGTGATATCGCGCTGGAAATTGCTCGTATTCTGGGCAAGCCGTACCGCCAGGGCTTCGTTAAAAACCGCTATGTTGGCCGCACCTTCATCATGCCGGGCCAGCAGCTGCGTCGTAAGTCCGTGCGCCGTAAACTGAACGCCAACCGCGCCGAGTTCCGCGATAAAAACGTCCTGCTGGTCGACGACTCCATCGTCCGTGGCACCACTTCTGAGCAGATTATCGAGATGGCACGCGAAGCCGGAGCGAAGAAAGTGTACCTCGCTTCTGCGGCCCCGGAAATTCGCTTCCCGAACGTTTATGGTATTGATATGCCGAGCGCCACGGAACTGATCGCTCACGGTCGCGAAGTTGATGAAATTCGCCAGATCATCGGTGCTGACGGGTTGATTTTCCAGGATCTGAACGATCTGATCGACGCCGTTCGCGCTGAAAATCCGGATATCCAGCAGTTTGAATGCTCGGTGTTCAACGGCGTCTACGTCACCAAAGATGTTGATCAGGACTACCTCGATTTCCTCGATACGTTACGTAATGATGACGCCAAAGCAGTGCAACGTCAGAACGAAGTGGAAAATCTCGAAATGCATAACGAAGGATGATGCCTTCGCTGAGGGTGCCGGTCTGGCACCCTGACTTGCAACTCCCGCCGAAATACTGCAAAGTCTGCCTGCAAGTCTGACAGGGCAACTATTTATGAAACGACTCATTGTAGGCATCAGCGGTGCCAGCGGCGCGATTTATGGCGTGCGCTTATTACAGGTTCTGCGCGATGTCACAGATATCGAAACGCATCTGGTGATGAGCCAGGCGGCGCGCCAGACCTTATCCCTCGAAACGGATTTTTCCCTGCGCGAAGTGCAGGCATTAGCTGATGTCACGCACGATGCGCGCGATATTTCCGCCAGCATCTCTTCCGGTTCTTTCCAGACGCTGGGGATGGTGATTTTACCCTGTTCAATCAAAACCCTTTCCGGCATTGTCCATAGCTATACTGATGGCTTACTGACCCGTGCGGCAGATGTGGTGCTGAAAGAGCGTCGCCCGTTGGTGCTCTGCGTGCGTGAAACACCATTGCACTTAGGCCATCTGCGTTTAATGACTCAGGCGGCAGAAATCGGTGCGGTGATTATGCCTCCTGTTCCGGCGTTTTATCATCGCCCGCAATCCCTTGATGATGTGATAAATCAGACGGTTAATCGTGTTCTTGACCAGTTTGCAATAACCCTTCCTGAAGATCTCTTTGCCCGCTGGAAGGGCGCATAACTCCGCTGTTGCCCTGTTTCAGGGCAATTTTGCAACCGCGATCAAATCCTCGACATTTTGTTTCTGCCATTCAATCGAAACGCTGCGATTCAACCGCTATACCTGCTATCTTCAACTTCAGGACAATAATGCAACGTCTTATTAACATATTTAACGTTGAATGTTACTGTTGTCGTCAAGATGGCATAAGACCTGCTTGAAAGAGCCTGCAAACACACAACACAATACACAACATAAAAAAGCCATTTTCACTTGAGGGTTATGTATGAAGAAGTCGATTCTCGCTCTGTCTTTGTTAGTCGGTCTCTCCGCAGCGGCTTCCAGCTATGCGGCGCTACCGGAGACGGTACGTATCGGAACCGATACCACCTATGCGCCGTTCTCGTCGAAAGATGCTAAAGGTGATTTTGTTGGCTTTGATATCGATCTCGGTAACGAGATGTGCAAACGGATGCAGGTGAAATGTACCTGGGTTGCCAGTGACTTTGACGCGCTGATCCCCTCACTGAAAGCGAAAAAAATCGACGCCATTATTTCGTCGCTTTCCATTACCGATAAACGTCAGCAGGAGATTGCCTTCTCCGACAAGCTGTACGCCGCAGATTCTCGTTTGATTGCTGCCAAAGGTTCACCGATTCAGCCAACGCTGGATTCACTGAAAGGTAAACATGTTGGTGTGCTGCAGGGATCAACCCAGGAAGCTTACGCTAACGAGACCTGGCGTAGCAAAGGCGTGGATGTGGTGGCCTATGCCAACCAGGATTTGGTCTATTCCGATCTGGCTGCAGGACGTCTGGATGCTGCGTTACAAGATGAAGTTGCTGCCAGCGAAGGATTCCTCAAGCAACCTGCTGGTAAAGATTTCGCCTTTGCTGGCTCATCAGTAAAAGACAAAAAATACTTCGGTGATGGCACCGGTGTAGGGCTACGTAAAGATGATGCTGAACTGACGGCTGCCTTCAATAAGGCGCTTGGCGAGCTGCGTCAGGACGGCACCTACGACAAGATGGCGAAAAAGTATTTCGACTTTAATGTCTACGGTGACTGATACGTCGCTGGGAAGCTGTACCTGATGGAATGATCATCATGGTGCACGCTAGGTTTGTTGCACTATCGTGGTGCATTGAAATGCATACTTAAGCATTTTTAATGAAAAATAATACATCTAACGGGGCGGGATATTTTGCCTTGATGGTCAATTTTATGGCACGATAAGTGTAACAAACCTGTAAATATTCCCTATAAAAAGACTGTCAGTTGAGGACATTATGAAAAAACTGGTGCTATCGCTCTCTCTGGTTCTGGCCTTCTCCAGCGCAACTGCGGCATTTGCTGCGATTCCGCAAAACATCCGCATCGGTACCGACCCGACCTATGCGCCATTTGAATCAAAAAATTCACAAGGCGAACTGGTTGGCTTCGATATCGATCTGGCAAAGGAATTATGCAAACGCATCAATACGCAATGTACGTTTGTCGAAAATCCGCTGGATGCGTTAATCCCGTCCTTAAAAGCGAAGAAGATTGACGCCATCATGTCATCGCTTTCCATTACGGAAAAACGTCAGCAAGAAATAGCCTTCACCGACAAACTGTACGCTGCCGATTCTCGTTTGGTGGTGGCGAAAAATTCTGACATTCAGCCGACAGTCGAGTCGCTGAAAGGCAAACGGGTAGGCGTATTGCAGGGCACCACCCAGGAGACGTTCGGTAATGAACATTGGGCACCAAAAGGCATTGAAATCGTCTCGTATCAGGGGCAGGACAACATTTATTCTGACCTGACTGCCGGACGTATTGATGCCGCGTTCCAGGATGAGGTCGCTGCCAGCGAAGGTTTCCTCAAACAACCTGTCGGTAAAGATTACAAATTCGGTGGCCCGTCTGTTAAAGATGAAAAACTGTTTGGCGTAGGGACCGGCATGGGCCTGCGTAAAGAAGATAACGAACTGCGCGAAGCACTGAACAAAGCCTTTGCCGAAATGCGCGCTGACGGTACTTACGAGAAATTAGCGAAAAAGTACTTCGATTTTGATGTTTATGGTGGCTAATCGCCATCGGTGAAAGAAAGCCCGCTCCCTTCGGGTAACCGGAGGGAGACAAGAGGCGGTAATTCACCACACACGACAGGACAGGCAGCATGTTATATGGGTTTTCAGGTGTTATTTTACAGGGTGCGCTCGTCACGCTGGAGCTGGCTATCAGCTCTGTAGTGCTCGCTGTAATCATCGGTTTAATTGGCGCTGGCGGTAAGCTCTCGCAAAATCGGCTTTCGGGGCTGATTTTCGAAGGGTACACCACGCTGATTCGTGGCGTGCCGGACTTAGTGTTGATGCTGCTGATTTTCTTCGGTTTGCAGATTGCGCTAAACACGGTGACGGAGGCGATGGGCGTCGGGCAGATTGATATCGATCCGATGGTCGCTGGTATTATCACTCTCGGTTTTATCTACGGTGCTTATTTTACCGAAACGTTCCGTGGTGCTTTTATGGCAGTGCCGAAAGGACATATAGAGGCGGCGACGGCGTTCGGTTTTACTCGTGGGCAAGTGTTTCGGCGGATCATGTTTCCGGCGATGATGCGTTACGCCCTGCCAGGCATTGGCAACAACTGGCAGGTGATCCTCAAATCTACCGCACTGGTTTCGTTACTCGGCCTGGAAGATGTGGTCAAAGCCACCCAACTGGCAGGCAAAAGTACCTGGGAACCGTTCTATTTCGCCATCGTCTGTGGCGTGATTTACCTGGTTTTCACCACTGTTTCCAATGGTGTGCTGCTGTTCCTTGAGCGCCGCTACTCCGTGGGTGTGAAGAGGGCTGACCTGTGATCGAAATCTTACATGAATACTGGAAACCGCTGCTGTGGACCGACGGTTATCGCTTTACTGGTGTGGCGATCACTCTGTGGCTGCTTATTTTGTCGGTAGTGATAGGCGGAGTCCTGGCGCTGTTTCTGGCGATTGGTCGTGTCTCCAGTAATAAATACATCCAGTTTCCAATCTGGTTATTTACCTATATTTTTCGCGGTACGCCGCTGTATGTTCAGTTGCTGGTGTTCTATTCCGGCATATACACGCTTGAGATTGTTAAGGGAACCGAATTCCTTAACGCTTTCTTCCGCAGTGGCCTGAACTGTACCGTGCTGGCGCTGACGCTTAACACCTGCGCTTACACTACCGAGATTTTTGCTGGGGCAATCCGTTCGGTTCTGCATGGGGAAATTGAAGCCGCCAGAGCCTATGGCTTCTCGACTTTTAAAATGTATCGTTGCATTATTTTGCCTTCTGCGCTGCGTATTGCGTTACCGGCATACAGCAACGAAGTGATCCTGATGCTGCACTCTACTGCGCTGGCGTTTACGGCCACTGTGCCGGATCTGCTGAAAATAGCCCGCGATATTAACGCCGCCACGTATCAACCTTTTACCGCCTTCGGCATTGCCGCGGTGCTCTATTTAATCATCTCTTATGTCCTGATCAGCCTCTTTCGCAGAGCGGAAAAACGCTGGTTGCAGCATGTGAAACCTTCTTCAACGCACTGAGAATACGATGTCCGAGAATAAATTAAACGTTATCGATTTGCACAAACGCTACGGCGAACATGAAGTGCTGAAAGGGGTCTCACTGCAAGCGAATGCCGGAGATGTAATAAGCATCATCGGATCGTCGGGATCGGGGAAAAGTACCTTTCTGCGCTGCATTAACTTCCTCGAAAAACCGAGTGAAGGGTCGATCGTGGTCAATGGCCAGACGATCAATCTGGTGCGCGACAAAGACGGTCAACTCAAAGTCGCCGATAAAAATCAACTGCGCTTACTGCGCACACGCCTGACGATGGTATTCCAGCACTTCAATCTCTGGAGCCATATGACGGTGCTGGAAAACGTCATGGAAGCGCCGATTCAGGTGTTGGGCCTGAGCAAGCAGGAAGCGCACGAGCGGGCGGTCAAGTATCTGGCAAAAGTCGGGATAGACGAACGTGCGCAGGGGAAATATCCGGTGCATCTTTCCGGCGGTCAGCAACAGCGTGTTTCTATCGCGCGGGCGCTGGCGATGGAACCGGAAGTTTTACTGTTTGATGAACCTACCTCGGCGCTCGATCCTGAACTGGTAGGCGAAGTGTTGCGTATTATGCAGCAACTGGCAGAAGAGGGGAAAACCATGGTGGTAGTGACTCACGAAATGGGCTTTGCTCGCCATGTTTCTACTCATGTCATTTTCCTCCATCAGGGGAAAATAGAAGAAGAGGGCGCGCCGGAGCAGTTATTTGGCAACCCGCAAAGCCCTCGTCTGCAACAGTTCCTTAAGGGATCGCTGAAATAATTTCCTCTCCGGTGGCTAACGCTGCCGGAGTATTTTCATGGGGAATTTGCGAGTCAGCTTCCGCTGAAATGTAAAAGTTGCAGTCCGCTAAAAATACTTCTGAATTCGCTGTCCAAAGATAAAAACTGCCTGCTGCATTGGGTGTTAATCGTGGTTATTGTCGCGTCATCTTAAATTTGAGGGGTGACGGAACGCCATGACAATATCGACAACTTCCACGCCGCATGATGCGGTATTTAAATCTTTTTTACGCCATCCAGACACCGCGCGGGATTTTATTGATATTCATCTTCCCGCGCCGCTGCGCAAACTGTGTGATTTAACGACGCTTAAACTGGAACCAAACAGTTTTATTGATGAAGACCTGCGGCAATATTATTCCGACCTCTTGTGGTCTGTGAAAACGCAGGAGGGAGTGGGTTATATTTATGTAGTGATAGAGCACCAAAGTAAGCCGGAAGAATTAATGGCTTTTCGCATGATGCGTTATTCCATTGCGGCAATGCAAAACCATCTTGATGCGGGCGGTAATGACTCCAACTTACTGATAGTGTTTTATGTTCAGATAATGCCCGATGACCTTGTCATGCAGCTCCACCGATTTTGAGAACGACAGTGACTTCCGTCCCAGCCTTGCCAGATGTTGTCTCAGATTCAGATTATGTCGCTCAATGCGCTGAGTGTAACGCTTGCTGATAACGTGCAGCTTTCCCTTCAGGCGTGATTCATACAGCGGCCAGCCATCCGTCATCCATACCACGACCTCAAAGGCCGA
>NZ_MIIV01000365.1:0-629 GCF_001743015.1 Shigella sp. FC1567 | reverse complement strand
GGATACGGAGGACGGTTGTGGCGCACGTCTTCGGTGAACGCACTCTGGCCACACTGGAGCGTCTTCTGAGCCTGCTGTCGGCCTTTGAGGTCGTGGTATGGATGACGGATGGCTGGCCGCTGTATGAATCACGCCTGAAGGGAAAGCTGCACGTTATCAGCAAGCGTTACACTCAGCGCATTGAGCGACATAATCTGAATCTGAGACAACATCTGGCAAGGCTGGGACGGAAGTCACTGTCGTTCTCAAAATCGGTGGAGCTGCATGACAAGGTCATCGGGCATTATCTGAACATAAAACACTATCAGTAAGTTGGAGTCATTACCGTGCTGGCTGACGGTGTGCTGGTGGCGGGTGTGGTAGTTGTTGCTTTCCCGTTGCTGAAAAAGAAAACGCCAGACTGTTAGCCGGGTATCAGTTAGCGGGAGAAATTTTTAAATACTTCACAATTCAGGCGGTTGACTGTTGTCTGGTTTGCGGGGAGTTTGTTAAAAGAAACTGGCATGGTGAATCCCCCTGTGCGGAGGGGCAATCAGCGAGTAGGTATATGGGATAATCGCGGATTCAGGTGCTGGTACTGAATTCACCGGGAGGCACCCGGCACCATGCAATGGCACATAGCGCCACTC
>NZ_MIIV01000364.1:0-631 GCF_001743015.1 Shigella sp. FC1567 | reverse complement strand
ACACTGGAGCGTCTTCTGAGCCTGCTGTCGGCCTTTGAGGTCGTGGTATGGATGACGGATGGCTGGCCGCTGTATGAATCACGCCTGAAGGGAAAGCTGCACGTTATCAGCAAGTGTTACACTCAGCGCATTGAGCGACATAATCTGAATCTGAGACAACATCTGGCAAGGCTGGGACGGAAGTCACTGTCGTTCTCAAAATCGGTGGAGCTGCATGACAAGGTCATCGGGCATTATCTGAACATAAAACACTATCAGTAAGTTGGAGTCATTACCGAAATCCTCTATATCTTCCCAACTTTCTGCACCAGAAATAACGGCAAAAATAGTCAATAGTAGGATGCCTGACAATTTATGCTCTACTTTCCAGGCTTATCTGTAATCGGGAATAACAGAAATATGTTCCATCAATTTTTTAAGTTCCATTTGTTCACCTTATTTATGTAAGGAGTATTTGATCATGTATAAGCAATGAAAAACAGCTTCAGATAATAAGGAATATAGACTGGCCCCCTGAATCTCCAGACAACCAGTATCACTTAAATAAGTGATAGTCTTAATACTAGTTTTTAGACTAGTCATTGGAGTACAGATGATTGATGTCTTAGGGCCGGAGAAACGCAGACGGCGT
>NZ_MIIV01000363.1:0-639 GCF_001743015.1 Shigella sp. FC1567 | reverse complement strand
TTCCAGCTCTTTCAGACGCTGACGTTCAGCGGTGGTGAGCCCGCCATCACCGCCTCCGGTATCCCGCTCATGCTGGCGTACCCAGACACGCAGAGTCTCCGGTGTACAGCCAATCTTTGGGGCAATGGAACAAATTGCCGCCCACTGTGAGTCATATTCGCCCTGACTTTCCAGAACCATACGAATCGCCCTCTGACGGACTTCGGGGGAAAAACGAGTATTTTTAGTCATCCTGTTTACCTCTTTCTCAGGGAGTTTAGTCTCCAGGATTCCCGGGGCGGTTCAGAACAAATCGAAATACGTAAGCTGAGGAAAAAGCTACAACGCATTGAAATGGAGAATGAAATATTAAAAAAGGCTACCGCGCTCTTGATGTCAGACTCCCTGAACAGTTCTCGATAATCGGGAAACTCAGAGCGCATTATCCTGTGGTCACACTCTGCCAAGTGTTCGGGGTTCATCGCAGCAGCTACAGATACTGGAAAAACCGTCCTGAAAAACCAGACGGCAGACGGGCTGTATTACGCAGTCAGGTACTTGAGCTACATGGCATCAGCCATGGTTCGGCCGGAGCAAGAAGCATCGCCACAATGGCAACCCGGAGAGGCTACCAGATGGGACGCTGGCTTGCTGGCAGGC
>NZ_MIIV01000362.1:0-643 GCF_001743015.1 Shigella sp. FC1567 | reverse complement strand
ACAGGTCACATCACCGCACCACACCTGATTTGGCTCGGTCACGGCGAACTGCCTTTCAAGGTAGTTAGGGATAGCAACATGTTCATGACCACCACGTTTATACCGGTGAGTCGGCTGCTGACAGCTGACCAGCCCCAGCTCTTTCATGTGCCTGCCAGCAAGCCAGCGTCCCATCTGGTAGCCTCTCCGGGTTGCCATTGTGGCGATGCTTCTTGCTCCGGCCGAACCATGGCTGATGCCATGTAGCTCAAGTACCTGACTGCGTAATACAGCCCGTCTGCCGTCTGGTTTTTCAGGACGGTTTTTCCAGTATCTGTAGCTGCTGCGATGAACCCCGAACACTTGGCAGAGTGTGACCTGAACCGCCCCGGGAATCCTGGAGACTAAACTTCCTGAGAAAGAGGTAAACAGGATGACTAAAAATACTCGTTTTTCCCCCGAAGTCCGTCAGAGGGCGATTCGTATGGTTCTGGAAAGTCAGGGCGAATATGACTCACAGTGGGCGGCAATTTGTTCCATTGCCCCAAAGATTGGCTGTACACCGGAGACTCTGCGTGTCTGGGTACGCCAGCATGAGCGGGATACCGGAGGCGGTGATGGCGGGCTCACCACCGCTGAACGTCAGCGTCTGAAAGAGCTGGAA
>NZ_MIIV01000361.1:0-643 GCF_001743015.1 Shigella sp. FC1567 | reverse complement strand
GACTTCCTTAAAAAGTTTTTCACAGTATTAGCACAGTGATCTAAATGTTTTTCACTTATGCCAGAAGAAGATGAGTTTGTTACGCGTAATATATTTTTTTGTAATGCTTTTGTTGCTTTATTCGGATTCGTTTTTCCATCAACAAGATCAATATTATTCTGAACATTAATATGATTTACTGCTTCAGGTATTTTCATCCCCCCCCCAATTATGTGCGTTTTTATCTGTGGTTATTTAGATAACATTATCTAACTGGACACTTTCTTGTATGTATTATAGCTAAATGAACAGATTTTAATATGTTGTATGGTTTTCACTCTGAAATCCCCTGAATTTAATCACGTTTCCTTTACTGAAGGCAATTTTAACCGTAGTATCAATTATTAACCCTTGGGCTTGATATCCCTCTCCTCTTCTGGGCACGGGGGATGTCAGATTACTTATTACAGAAACCAAAAGAATTGTAAGCGTCATCTCAGTGTCGTCTATTTCAATGTCTGATGATTGGCGATGATAGAGTCCTTGAACCGCCCCGGGTTTCCTAGAGAGTGTTTTATCTGTGAACTCAGGCTGCCAGATCATCGTTTCCGATGGAAGCATAATAAGCTTTTTCTGCTTCTGCCGGAGGAGTATGGCCCAGCCT
>NZ_MIIV01000360.1:0-652 GCF_001743015.1 Shigella sp. FC1567 | reverse complement strand
CAGCGATTAATATGGTCTGATACTGACGTGGTTCCTGTCATACTTACGGTCATGGGCGGTTATCGCCCATACTGTTCGTGCCAGCTTGTTTGCCATGGCGACGATTGCCACACTGGCTGGACGACGTTTTTTCAGTTCGGTTATCCACGGGCCAGGCTCTTTAGCTACTAATGCCACCGCTCTTGCACCGTGGATAAATAATGTCCTGAGATAAGTGTCACCACGTTTGCTTATCCCCAGCAGACGTACTTTCCCTCCGGAGCCAGTTTGTTTTGGAACCAGACCAACATATGCGGCGAACTCTCGCCCCGATTTAAACGCTGATGCTTCCCCCATGGTGGCCACCGCTGCCGTCGCAATAAGTGGTCCAACGCCAGGAATATCCAGCAACCGCTTACAGGTTTCATTCTGCCTCGCCACGCTGGTAAGCTGTTTTTCAATATCCTCTATCAGTGAGTCCAGCTCATTCAGTCGGTTGTACTGGTTTTCCAGAACCATAATGAGATACGGTGGCAGTCTCTCTTTCATCCGTTCCAGTGCTTCGGGGAACTCCCGCTCCATCGCTGCCCGGCCTTTGTGGATGGTTTCACCAAACTCCAGTAACGTCCCGTGCAGGGCATTAATTTGTGCGGTCCGGAACTTCACCAGTTGC
>NZ_MIIV01000359.1:0-655 GCF_001743015.1 Shigella sp. FC1567 | reverse complement strand
AAAAAAGTGGCCGGGACTGGGAAATGAAGTGACAGCCCGCCTGCTGACCGTGACGCGCAAAGGAAAAGTCTGCCATCTGCTGACGTCGATGACGGACGCCATGCGCTTCCCCGGAGGAGAAATGGCGGATCTGTACAGTCATCGCTGGGAAATTGAACTGGGATACAGGGAGATAAAACAGACGATGCAACTGAGCAGGCTGACGCTGAGAAGTAAAAAGCCGGAGCTTGTGGAGCAAGAGCTGTGGGGTGTCTTACTGGCTTATAATCTGGTGAGATATCAGATGATTAAAATGGCGGAACATCTGAAAGGTTACTGGCCGAATCAACTGAGTTTCTCAGAATCATGCGGAATGGTGATGTGAACCGCCCCGGGAATCCTGGAGACTAAACTTCCTGAGAAAGAGGTAAACAGGATGACTAAAAATACTCGTTTTTCCCCCGAAGTCCGTCAGAGGGCGATTCGTATGGTTCTGGAAAGTCAGGGCGAATATGACTCACAGTGGGCGGCAATTTGTTCCATTGCCCCAAAGATTGGCTGTACACCGGAGACTCTGCGTGTCTGGGTACGCCAGCATGAGCGGGATACCGGAGGCGGTGATGGCGGGCTCACCACCGCTGAACGTCAGCGTCTGAAAGAGCTGGAACGTGAAAAT
>NZ_MIIV01000358.1:0-656 GCF_001743015.1 Shigella sp. FC1567 | reverse complement strand
GAGATAACCGGTTGCCAGTTAAATGCCGGAACCGTTCGCCGCTGGTTGCCGTCTGCGGGGATTGTGTGGCGAAGGGCTGCGCCAACTCTGCGTATCCGTGACCCGCATAAAGATGAAAAGATGGTAGCAATCCATAAAGCACTGGACGAATGCAGCGCAGAACATCAGGTCTTTTATGAAGATGAAGTGGATATCCATCTTCATCCCAAAATCGGTGCGGACTGGCAACTGCGCGGACAGCAAAAACGGGTGGTCACGCCGGGACAGAATGAAAAATATTATCTGGCCGGAGCGCTGCACAGCGGGACAGGTAAAGTCAGCTATGTGGGCGGCAACAGCAAAAGTTCGGCGCTGTTCATCAGCCTGCTGAAGCGGCTTAAAGCGACATACCGTCGGGCGAAAACCATCACGCTGATCGTGGACAACTACATTATCCACAAAAGCCGGGAAACACAGAGCTGGCTGAAGGAGAACCCGAAGTTCAGGGTCATTTATCAGCCGGTTTACTCGCCATGGGTGAATCATGCTGAACGGCTATGGCAGGCACTTCACGACACAATAACGCGTAATCATCAGTGCCGCTCAATGTGGCAACTGTTGAAAAAAGTTCGCCATTTTATGGAAACCGTCAGCCCATTCCCCGGAGGCAAACATGG
>NZ_MIIV01000357.1:0-664 GCF_001743015.1 Shigella sp. FC1567 | reverse complement strand
ACGGATACGCAGAGTTGGCGCAGCCCTTCGCCACACAATCCCCGCAGACGGCAACCAGCGGCGAACGGTTCCGGCATTTAACTGGCAACCGGTTATCTCATTGATTTTTATTGCCAGCAGTTCTGTACTCCAGCGTGAACGCTGGTAGCCAAAGTCGCCGGGAGAATGTTTTACCAGCTCACGTAACAGTGTGCAGATATGCTCAAACGGCCAGCGACGGGCACGCCCGGCAGGTAATGATTTCAGTCCCTCAACACCCGACTGCGTGAACCAGTTAATCCAGCGTCCAACAGAGGAACGGGCGCAGCAGAGCGTTCTGGCAACGTCGCTGACACGGTCGCCCCGGTGCAGCATCAGCATGGCAGTCAGTCTGCGGGCATAATTTTTATCGTGTGTTTTATGGATGGCTTTCTGCATCAGGCGTCGTTCGTCACGGGAAATTGGTGCTATGATCGGCATTGCTCAGTCCGGTTGGTGATTTGTTTTGATTTGGCGATTGATCAGATCGCACAATCCGGGCTAAGTTCCCTCAAAGGGATCTACTATTCCGCGCAGCTATTTAGGCTGTGTCCCTTAATTACGTAAGCGTTGATAAAAGAGTCGGATGCAGCCCAGTTTCACCATCGCCAGGTAATTTCTCGCCGTTTTGTCGTAACGCGTGGCG
>NZ_MIIV01000356.1:0-667 GCF_001743015.1 Shigella sp. FC1567 | reverse complement strand
CAAAAGTGACCATAAGCTCTCCTGAATCAGGAGAGCAGATTACCCCCTGGATCTGATTTCAGGCGTTGGGTGTGGATCACTATTGCACCGTTCGTGACAGTGTTGTTGCGCCTTGCTGCCAACGAAGCTCCACTGCCCATCAAGTTCACAGATAAGGGCAACATCAGCGTGAGCGACTGGCGCAGATGTTATCCGCCGGGGCGGGAGCTTTTTAATGTCCGTATGACGGTATTGATGCCGATTTTCAGCGTACGGGCAGTATCGCGAACTCCGGCACCGTTGAAGCCATTTCAGTGATTTGGTTTTTAACTCCCGGTTTACGGGCCTCGTAACAGTAAGTGAGCTGAAACACCCGGTGACAGTCACGGCAACGGAATCGATCATGTCCTTTTGGGTTCTGCCCGTGACGGTAAACCTGAACGGACTGGCAACGGGGGCAATGAAAGTTAACTGTGACCATGAAAGAACCTTAAAAGCGGGTATTATAACCCCTAATTCAACTAATTGGAGGCATTGTCATTTTTAATCTATGGATACACTTAAAAATCCTCTCACCTTACGTTAAAAACCGGTAATGCTGCCAACTTACTGATTTAGTGTATGATGGTGATTTTAAGGTGCTTGCGTGGCTTCCATTTCCATCAGATGTCCTTCCTGCTCCGCTACT
>NZ_MIIV01000355.1:0-27590 GCF_001743015.1 Shigella sp. FC1567 | reverse complement strand
CCCCAGAGAAGTCAGTGGGTTACGCAGAGAATCGTAACGGGATACCAGATCAAGAGCCTGTCCAATGTGCATAAAAAAATCCGGAAACAAGTGAGCGTTTCCGGATTCTTACACAGCCACTGGATCGGTCAACTGATCCTTAACTGATCGGCATTAATCCCGGAGGCTGGCATTTTTAAATCAGATAAAGTCAGTCTTATGCCTGGCCTTTGATCTCTTTACGACCGTTGTACGGTGCTTTTTCGCCCAGAGCTTCTTCGATACGAATCAGCTGGTTGTATTTAGCAACACGGTCAGAACGGCTCATAGAACCAGTTTTGATCTGGCCTGCAGCAGTACCAACAGCCAGGTCAGCGATGGTAGCGTCTTCAGTTTCGCCAGAACGGTGAGAGATAACTGCAGTGTAGCCAGCATCTTTCGCCATCTTGATTGCAGCCAGAGTTTCGGTCAGAGAACCGATCTGGTTGAATTTGATCAGGATGGAGTTAGCGATACCTTTTTCGATACCTTCTTTCAGGATCTTGGTGTTGGTTACGAACAGGTCGTCACCAACCAGCTGGATTTTGTCGCCCAGAACTTTGGTCTGGTATGCGAAACCGTCCCAGTCAGATTCGTCCAGACCGTCTTCGATAGAAACGATCGGGTACTGTTTGGTCAGTTCTTCCAGGAAGTGAGTGAATTCTTCAGAGGTGAACGCTTTGTTGCCTTCGCCAGCCAGAACGTATTTACCATCTTTGTAGAATTCAGAAGCTGCGCAGTCCATCGCCAGAGTGATGTCTTTGCCCAGTTCATAACCAGCAGCTTTAACAGCTTCAGCGATAACAGCCAGAGCTTCAGCGTTGGAACCCAGGTTCGGCGCATAGCCACCTTCGTCACCAACAGCAGTGTTCATGCCTTTCGCTTTCAGAACTTTTGCCAGGTGATGGAAAACTTCAGAACCCATGCGGATGGCTTCTTTCACAGTTTTCGCGCCAACCGGCTGAATCATGAATTCCTGGATATCAACGTTGTTGTCAGCGTGCTCACCACCGTTGATGATGTTCATCATCGGAACCGGCATAGAGTATTTGCCCGGAGTACCGTTCAGTTCAGCGATGTGCTCGTACAGCGGCATACCTTTAGCAGCTGCAGCAGCTTTGGCGTTAGCCAGAGATACAGCCAGGATTGCGTTCGCGCCGAATTTGGATTTGTTTTCGGTGCCGTCCAGGTCGATCATGATCTTGTCAATGCCAGCCTGATCTTTAGCATCTTTGCCAATCAGCGCCTGAGCGATCGGGCCGTTTACCGCAGCAACAGCTTTGGTTACGCCTTTACCCAGGAAACGGGATTTGTCGCCATCGCGCAGTTCCAGAGCTTCACGGGAACCAGTAGAAGCACCTGACGGAGCAGCTGCCATACCGACGAAACCACCCTCCAGATGTACTTCGGCTTCAACAGTCGGGTTACCACGGGAGTCGATGATTTCACGACCGATGATTTTTACGATTTTGGACATTAGGTTTTCCTCAAGTCACTAGTTAAACTGAAACTCCAGACAAACAACACGTACCCAGGGTACGCGTTGCCGTTCTAACTTTTTTACTTACTTCGCCTGACGTTTCTGGAACTCGCTGGCGGCTTTCACAAAGCCTGCAAACAGCGGGTGACCATCACGTGGAGTAGAAGTAAACTCCGGATGGAACTGGCAAGCCACGAACCACGGGTGATTCGGAACTTCGATGATCTCGACCAACTGATCATCCCCGGAACGGCCCGCAACGCGCAGACCTGCATCTTCAATCTGTTTCAACAGCATGTTGTTGACTTCGTAACGGTGACGATGACGCTCAACAATTGTCGGCGCATTGTACAGCTGGCGAACCAGGCTATCGTCAACCAACTGGCACTGCTGTGCGCCGAGACGCATGGTACCGCCGAGATCGCTCTTCTCGCTACGAACTTCAACGTTGCCGTTTTCATCGCGCCACTCGGTAATCAGCGCCACAACCGGGTACTTACAGTCTGGCACAAATTCCGTAGAGTTGGCGTTCTCCATGTTGGCAACATGGCGAGCGTAATCAATTAACGCCACCTGCATACCCAGGCAAATGCCCAGATAAGGAATATTGTTCTCACGCGCAAAACGCGCGGTCGTAATCATGCCTTCTACGCCACGATAGCCGAAACCGCCAGGTACGAGGATTGCGTCCAGACCTTTAAGGATTTCAACGCCGCGCGTTTCAACATCTTGTGAATCGATCAGTTTGATGTTGACGCTGACACGATTCTTCAGCCCACCGTGTTTCAGTGCTTCGATCACTGATTTATAAGCATCCGGCAGTTCAATGTACTTGCCGACCATACCGATGGTGACTTCACTTACCGGGTTCGCTTCTTCGAAGATAACCTGTTCCCATTCGGACAGATTCGCTTCCGGGCAGTTTAAGCTGAATCGTTTACAAATATAATCGTCCAGCCCCTGAGATTTCAACAGGCCCGGAATTTTATAGATGGAATCGACGTCTTTCAGAGAAATAACCGCTTTTTCCGGAACATTACAGAACAATGCAATCTTCGCACGTTCGTTCGCCGGAACAGCGCGATCTGAACGACAAATCAGGATGTCAGGCTGGATACCGATGGAGAGCAGCTCTTTTACAGAGTGCTGAGTCGGTTTGGTTTTGACTTCACCAGACGCTGCCATGTACGGCACCAGCGTCAGGTGCATAAACAGAGTGTGCTCACGGCCAATTTCAACAGCCATCTGGCGAATCGCTTCGAGGAACGGCAAGGATTCGATATCACCTACTGTACCGCCGATTTCTACCAGTACTACGTCATGACCTTCGCCACCTTCCAGCACGCGCTCTTTGATTGCGTTAGTGATGTGCGGAATAACCTGCACGGTTGCGCCGAGGTAGTCACCGCGGCGTTCTTTACGCAGAACGTCAGAGTAGATACGACCCGTGGTGAAGTTGTTGCGGCGGCTCATTTTGGTACGAATGAAACGCTCGTAGTGCCCCAGGTCCAGGTCGGTTTCAGCGCCGTCTTCAGTAACGAACACTTCCCCGTGTTGGATTGGGCTCATAGTACCTGGATCGACGTTGATGTACGGATCCAGTTTCATGATGGTCACATTGAGGCCACGGGCTTCAAGAATGGCTGCGAGGGAGGCTGCGGCAATGCCTTTACCCAGAGAGGATACGACCCCGCCGGTCACAAAAATATAGTTCGTTGTCATGCTGAACCTGAGAAGTTAGGTTGAAAAGACGATGGAATAACCAGGACGGGAAAGCAGTATACCCGAACATGACCTGTGCCACAAACTTTCATTATCCCTCCTCTTCGCCAGCGCACTATTGAAATCAGGAGTGAGAAAATAGCCCCTTTGGGGTAAATGTTTTTGACGCAAATCAAGCGCTTGTCATTTAAAAAATGACACAAATGGCACTTGACCGCGTAATTCCCTTAGAGATCAATTTCCTGCCGTTTTACCTGTTGCCAGACTTCTTCCATTGTTTCGAGGTCAACACCTGTCATTTCCAGTCCACGCGCGGCAACAATACGCTCCACTTCGCGAAAACGACGCTCGAATTTTTCGTTCGCTTTTTGCAATGCGATTTCTGCTTTCGTCCCTAAATGGCGAGCCAGATTAACCGTGGCAAACAGCAGGTCCCCCATTTCCTCCTCCAGTTTAGCCTGGTCGACAACAGCCTGCCGCGCTTCGTACATCACCTCGTCGATCTCTTCGTAGACTTTATCAACCACCGGGCCAAGCGTCGTCCAGTCGAAGCCAACGTTGGCGCAACGTTTCTGGATTTTTTGCGCCCGCATTAAAGCCGGTAAACTACGAGGAATATCGTCCAGCGCCGAATGCTGCGCTTTCTGCGCGCGCTCTTCGGTTTTGATTTGCTCCCAACGGGCAAGCACTTCACTACTGTTTTCGGCAGAACTATCAGCAAAAACATGCGGATGGCGACGCTCTAATTTATCGCTAATAGCAGCGCAAATATCATTAAAGTCAAAGCGCCCTTCTTCCTGAGCCATTTGCGCGTAAAACACCACCTGGAATAGCAGATCGCCCAGTTCACCGCGAAGATCGTCAAAATCTTCACGGGCGATGGCGTCCAGCACTTCGTAGGTTTCTTCAAGGGTGTAAGGCGCAATGGTGGCAAATGTCTGCTCTTTATCCCACGGGCAGCCGTTTTCCGGATCGCGCAGGCGCTGCATAATAGTGAGCAAACGATCGATTTGATTCATTGAATTGTCCTGAAAATTGCGGGTCTGTCAGGTGGAAACCTGTGACCAGAATAGAAGTGAGTTAGTAACACTACCCAATCAGTACGTTAATTTTGGCTTTAATGAGTTGTAATTCCTCTGGGGCAACTGTTCCTTTCTTCGTTGCTCCTCTTGCCCGCCAGGCGATTCTTTTTACCTGATCAGCTAACGCTACGCCATCACGTTCCTGACCGGATAAAACAACTTCGAACGGATATCCTTTTGATTGCGTTGTACAAGGAACACACAGACACATACCTGTTTTGTTGTTGTACATGAAAGGACTCAGGACAACAGCTGGACGATGTCCAGCTTGCTCGCTACCTTTTGTCGGGTCAAAATCAACCCAAATCAGATCGCCCATATCGGGTACGTATCGGCTTACCATTACCAGACTTCCTTATCTTTCGGCTCTCCCCAGTCGATATTCTCGTGGAGGTTTTCCGGCGTGATGTCGTTGACCAGTTCAGCAAGCGTAAATACGGGCTCTTTACGCACTGGCTCAATAATTAATTTGCCATCCACCAGGTCAATCTTCACTTCATCATCAATATTCAGATTGAGCGCCTGCATTAACGTAGCCGGGATCCGCACCGCCGGTGAATTTCCCCAACGCTTTACGCTACTGTGGATCATCACCCTTTCCTCAAACCGCTATCATATGTAGATACAGTATATATCAATCTACATTGTAGATACGAGCAAATTTCTGCCTAACTCCCGTGCAACCGACGCGCGTCGATAACATCCGGCACCTGGTTGAGTTTACCCAGCACGCGGCCCAGCACCTGCAGGTTGTAAATCTCAATGGTCATGTCGATGGTCGCCAGTTGCTGTTTGGTGTCGCTACGGCTGGCAACGCCAAGTACGTTCACCTTCTCGTTGGCGAGAATGGTCGTGATATCACGTAACAACCCACTACGATCATTAGCCACCACGCGGACCACCAGCGAATATCCGGCGGAGTAGCTCTCACCCCATACCGCGTCAACAATGCGTTCTGGCGCATGAGAGCGCAGTTCCGCCAGTTGTTCGCAATCGGCGCGGTGTACTGAAATACCGCGCCCCTGGGTAATGAAGCCGACAATCTCATCTCCAGGAATCGGCTGGCAGCAGCGCGCGATGTGGTGCATCAGGTTGCCAACACCTTCGACTACCACGCGACCGTTATCTTTACTGCGGTTTTGCGGCGTGTAGCTTTTTTGCTGAAGTTGCTTCAGCGCGGCGGCGTCCTGCTCTTCGGCACTCGGCTTATTAAATTGCGATTGCAGGAAGTTCACCATCTGATTGAGACGGATATCCCCGCCACCAATCGCCGCCAGCAACTCGTCGACATCATTAAAGTTGTAACGCGGCAGCAGATGTTTTTCTGCTTCTTTCAGGCTGATCCCCAGATGTTCCAGCTCGTCGTCAAGGATTTGCCGCCCAGCCAGAATGTTTTTGTCACGGTCCTGTTTACGGAACCAGGCGTGAATTTTCGAACGCCCACGGCTGGTTGTGACGTAACCGAGGTTTGGGTTTAACCAGTCACGGCTGGGGTTCGGCTGTTTCTGGGTGATAATTTCAATCTGGTCGCCCATCTGCAGCTGGTAGGTGAACGGCACAATGCGCCCGCCAATTTTTGCCCCGATGCAGCGGTGTCCGACATCACTGTGGATGTGGTAAGCGAAGTCCAGCGGCGTTGATCCCGCAGGCAAATCAACGACATCACCTTTCGGCGTAAAGACATACACCCGGTCGTCAAAGACCTGGCTGCGTACTTCGTCGAGCATTTCGCCGGAATCAGCCATCTCTTCCTGCCACGCAATCAGTTTACGCAGCCAGGCAATCCGGTCTTCATGTCCCGAACGTGCGCCGCCAGCTGCCGCGCCCTCTTTATATTTCCAGTGCGCAGCAACACCCAACTCTGCATCTTCATGCATCTGTTTGGTGCGGATTTGGATCTCAACGGTTTTGCCACCTGGCCCCAGAACCACGGTATGAATAGACTGATAACCGTTTGGTTTCGGGTTAGCGACATAATCGTCAAACTCATCCGGCAGGTGGCGATAGTGAGTGTGCACTATCCCCAGTGCGGCATAACAATCCTGTAAACGCTCGGCGACAATACGTACCGCACGCACATCAAACAGCTCATCGAAGGCGAGGTTCTTTTTCTGCATTTTGCGCCAGATGCTGTAGATGTGTTTCGGACGGCCATACACTTCAGCTTTAACGCCTTCAGCTTTCATCTCAGCGCGCAGATGACCGACAAACTCTTCGATATAGTGTTCGCGGTCGAGACGGCGTTCATGCAGCAGTTTTGCGATGCGTTTGTATTCGGTCGGGTGCAGATAACGGAAGCAGTAATCTTCCAGCTCCCATTTCAGTTGCCCAATCCCAAGACGGTTCGCCAACGGCGCGTAGATATTGGTGCACTCTTTTGCCGCCAGTACGCGTTCATCTTCCGGCGCATCTTTTACTTCGCGCAGATGAGCAATACGCTCCGCCAGTTTGATGACCACGCAGCGAAAATCATCGACCATCGCCAATAACATCCGGCGAACGTTATCGACCTGTTCGGAGGAAACAGAATCAGTGTGCGTCGCTTTCAGCTGGCGGATCGCCGCCATATCACGCACGCCGTGAATAAGGTTAACGACAGACTTACCGACGCTCTCACGCAGCACATCTTCGCTGACTACGTTGGCATCGGCCAGAGGGAACAGCAGCGCCGCCCGCAGCGTGTCAATGTCCATACTTAATGTCGAGAGGATCTCCACCATCTCAACACCACGCCACAATAACAGACTGGCATCCGGATGCCCCTGCGTCTGCTGCAGACAATACGCCCAGGTTTCGGCTAAGCACTCACACGACTTCTGGCTGGTAATACCCAGACTTGCGATCCATTTTTCCGGATCAAATTCACCAGCCTTATTGATATGTGCACTTCTTACCGCAACCATTGTCCTCTCCTTTAGGGACCAGACCTGCCGAAATCGGCAAATCGTAACTATTTAACGCGCGAGAAAAGTACCATCGATTCCAGATGTCCCGTGTGTGGGAACATATCCAGCATCGCCAGTCGCGCAATGGTATATCCTGCTTTTAATAACGCTTCGCTATCCCGAGCCAGCGTTGCAGGGTTACAGGATACATAAACTATACGAATAGGTTCCAGTTTTATAATTTGCTGCATAACACCTGCGGCACCTGCTCGCGCCGGGTCCAGCAACACTTTATCGAAGCCGTTTTTCGCCCACGGCTGCTTTGTGACATCTTCTTCAAGATTTTCGTGATAAAACGTCACATTCTGTAAGCCATTAAGACGCGCATTCTGCTGGCCTTTTTCCACCAGCGCCGGAACACCTTCTACACCGACCACACTGGCAGCTTGTGTCGCCAATGGCAGTGTAAAGTTGCCCATACCGCAGAACAGATCCAGTACGCGATCTTCAGGTTGCACATCCAGCCATTCCAACGCACTCGCTACCATTTTTTGGTTCACACCCGCATTGACCTGAATAAAATCGCGCGGGCTAAAAGTTAAGCGCAACCC
The DNA here is from genome assembly GCF_001743015.1 of Shigella sp. FC1567. Lineage (NCBI taxonomy): Bacteria > Pseudomonadati > Pseudomonadota > Gammaproteobacteria > Enterobacterales > Enterobacteriaceae > Shigella > Shigella sp. FC1567. The sequence goes on along the minus strand of NZ_MIIV01000355.1, from coordinate 19,792 downwards.
GTTAGAGTCATACCAGGGCATCTCACCAGAGACGGTTTCGAGTATCTCACTATCGGGGGCGAGATACAGATCCAGGCCTTCAGAATGCGAAAAGCGTTCCAGTTTTTCGCGATCTGCCGAACTTAGCGGTGCGGTATGGCGCAAAATCATCAGCGTGCCGCTGGTTGCCTGTACCAGTTCAACATGACCAAGATGGCGCATTGCTTGTAAGCTGCCCAGGCATGCCCTGACTTTGGGCAGCAATGCTTCAAGTTGGGGCACTAAAATGGGACATTGTTTAACGTCGACAATGTCACTGGAGCCCGCTTTGCGAAACCCCATCTGAAGTTGCTGTGTTTTCGGTAAGTAGTTCAGACTTAAACGCGCGCGACGGCGATAGCCCCAGGGAACATCGGCGATCACTTCAGAGACTTCGTGTTTCATTAATCGGGCGAGTGCCGCACTTTTGCTTCGCTGCTGTAAATCCACGCTGGCGTGTTGTTGCTGACAGCCGCCGCATACGCCAAAATGAGGACAGCGTGGCGTTTCGCGTTCCGGGCTATCGCTTAACCGGCGTACGACTTTAGCGCGGGCATACTGTTTTTTATCTTCAGTAACAGTAACTTCCGCGTTTTCCTGCGGCAATAATCCGGGGATAAATAGCGTTTTGCCGTTATGTCGCGCCACGCCCTGACCAAAAGAGTCGAGGTCGTTGACTGAAACGGTTATGATCTGACGCGTCGTCGTGCGTCGTTTTGCAGAGTAGAATTGCGCCATTGGCGAGACTTTCTCAATTTAACAGTGTGACCTTAATTGTCACATAACGGAACTCCATGACCAACTACAGCCTGCGCGCACGCATGATGATTCTGATCCTGGCACCGACCGTCCTTATTGGTTTATTGCTGAGTATATTTTTCGTCGTGCATCGCTATAACGACTTGCAGCGTCAACTGGAAGATGCAGGTGCCAGCATTATTGAGCCGCTTGCAGTTTCTACTGAATATGGCATGAGCCTGCAAAATCGCGAATCTATCGGTCAGTTAATAAGCGTACTGCATCGTCGCCATTCCGATATTGTTCGCGCGATTTCGGTTTATGATGAAAATAACCGACTCTTTGTCACCTCCAATTTTCATCTTGATCCCTCATCAATGCAGCTCGGCAGCAACGTGCCGTTTCCTCGCCAGCTCACTGTCACTCGTGACGGCGATATTATGATCCTCCGCACGCCGATTATTTCTGAGAGTTACTCCCCCGACGAATCGCCCAGTAGCGATGCCAAAAATAGTCAAAATATGTTGGGATATATTGCGCTTGAGCTGGATCTTAAATCGGTTCGCTTGCAGCAATATAAAGAGATCTTTATTTCCAGCGTGATGATGCTGTTTTGTATCGGTATTGCGCTTATTTTTGGCTGGCGCTTAATGCGCGATGTAACCGGTCCGATTCGCAACATGGTGAATACCGTCGACCGCATCCGTCGCGGGCAACTCGACAGCCGGGTGGAAGGATTTATGCTCGGCGAGCTGGATATGCTGAAAAACGGTATCAACTCGATGGCAATGTCGCTGGCTGCTTATCACGAAGAGATGCAGCACAATATCGACCAGGCGACGTCCGATCTGCGTGAAACGCTGGAGCAGATGGAAATTCAGAACGTTGAGTTGGATCTGGCGAAAAAGCGCGCCCAGGAAGCGGCGCGTATTAAATCCGAGTTTCTGGCAAATATGTCACACGAGCTGCGTACACCACTGAATGGTGTTATTGGCTTTACCCGCCTGACGCTGAAAACAGAATTAACACCAACGCAGCGCGATCACCTGAATACGATTGAACGTTCGGCAAATAATTTGCTGGCAATTATTAATGATGTTCTCGACTTCTCGAAACTGGAAGCAGGTAAGCTGATTCTGGAAAGTATTCCATTCCCACTACGCAGCACGCTGGATGAAGTCGTTACTCTGCTGGCACATTCTTCTCACGATAAAGGGTTGGAACTGACGCTCAATATTAAAAGCGACGTGCCTGATAACGTGATCGGCGACCCACTGCGATTACAGCAAATCATCACTAACCTGGTGGGGAATGCAATTAAATTCACCGAGAATGGCAACATTGATATTCTGGTAGAAAAACGTGCGCTGAGTAATACCAAAGTGCAGATTGAAGTGCAGATTCGGGATACCGGCATTGGTATTCCTGAACGCGATCAATCGCGCTTATTCCAGGCCTTCCGACAGGCTGATGCCAGTATTTCCCGCCGTCATGGTGGCACCGGGCTGGGGCTGGTGATTACACAAAAACTGGTTAATGAAATGGGCGGCGATATTTCGTTCCATAGCCAGCCGAATCGCGGTTCAACTTTCTGGTTCCACATTAATCTCGATCTGAACCCGAACATTATTATCGAAGGGCCATCCACCCAGTGCCTCGCAGGTAAGCGCCTGGCCTATGTCGAACCAAACTCCGCAGCAGCGCAATGCACGCTGGATATTTTAAGTGAAACGCCGCTGGAAGTGGTTTATAGCCCAACGTTCTCCGCGCTGCCTCCCGCGCATTACGACATGATGTTGTTAGGCATCGCGGTGACCTTCCGCGAGCCGCTAACAATGCAACATGAGCGATTAGCGAAAGCGGTATCGATGACCGATTTCCTGATGCTGGCACTTCCTTGCCATGCACAAGTCAATGCTGAAAAACTCAAGCAAGATGGTATCGGCGCGTGTCTGCTGAAACCATTAACACCTACACGCCTGTTGCCTGCCCTGACGGAATTTTGTCATCACAAACAAAACACGCTTTTGCCTGTAACCGATGAAAGTAAGCTGGCAATGACAGTCATGGCGGTTGATGACAACCCCGCTAACCTGAAACTTATCGGCGCATTGCTGGAAGATATGGTGCAACATGTGGAACTTTGCGATAGCGGGCATCAGGCGGTTGAACGGGCGAAACAGATGCCGTTCGATTTGATCTTAATGGATATTCAAATGCCGGACATGGATGGCATTCGGGCCTGCGAACTCATCCACCAGCTCCCCCATCAGCAACAAACGCCGGTTATCGCGGTAACGGCGCATGCAATGGCCGGGCAAAAAGAGAAGCTGCTTGGCGCAGGGATGAGCGATTATCTGGCGAAACCGATTGAAGAAGAGCGATTGCATAATTTGTTGTTGCGCTACAAGCCTGGCAGCGGTATTTCCTCTCGCGTCGTGACGCCCGAAGTCAACGAAATTGTGGTGAACCCGAATGCGACCCTCGACTGGCAACTGGCACTACGCCAGGCAGCAGGAAAAACCGATTTAGCGCGCGATATGCTGCAAATGTTACTCGATTTCCTGCCTGAAGTTCGCAACAAAGTTGAGGAACAGCTGGTTGGAGAAAACCCGGAAGGCCTGGTTGATTTGATTCATAAACTGCATGGCAGTTGCGGCTATAGCGGTGTGCCGCGTATGAAGAATCTCTGCCAACTGATCGAACAACAGCTACGTAGCGGTACTAAAGAAGAAGATTTGGAGCCGGAGCTGCTGGAACTGTTGGACGAGATGGATAATGTCGCGCGCGAAGCCAGCAAAATTCTCGGGTAACGGACGTCTTGTCGAGTAGCAATCGGCTTTTTATGACGCTGGTTTCAGATTGGTGACAAAGTGCCTGTGTTTATGCCGGATGCGGCGTTAACGCCTTATCCGGCCTACAAAACCAATTAAATTCAATGAATTAAAAAATGATGTAGACCTGATACATAGCACAACAGGCTATTTTGCGTTTAGCATCAGTCTCAAGCCGGCTCCAGATAGAGCCGGTTTTGGTTTTCTGTCTTAACGCACCATGCACGGGCGCTTGTTATCGAACGTCCAGCCAGGAATCAGATACTGCATTCCCATCGCATTGTCACGCGCGCAAAGCCCGTGTTTCTGATACAGCTCATGGGCTTTCATCACTTGATCCATATCGATTTCTACACCCAGCCCCGGTTTTTCCGGCACCTGAACCAGACCGCCTTTGATCTCAAACGGTTCTTTGGTCAAGCGCTGATTGCCTTCCTGCCAAATCCAGTGCGTATCAATCGCGGTGATTTTACCCGGTGCAGCGGCGGCAACATGGGTAAACATCGCCAGGGAAATATCGAAGTGGTTGTTTGAGTGTGAACCCCAGGTCAGGCCAAATTCATGGCACATTTGCGCCACACGTACCGAACCTTGCATCGTCCAGAAATGCGGATCCGCCAGCGGGATATCAACGGATTGCAGGGAGAGCGTATGGCCCATCTGCCGCCAGTCGGTGGCGATCATATTGGTTGCGGTCGGCAGGCCAGTTGCGCGACGGAACTCTGCCATCACTTCACGCCCGGAGAAACCTTGCTCCGCACCACACGGATCTTCTGCATAAGCCAGCGACCCTTTCAGGTATTTACCAATTTTAATCGCTTCGTTCAGCGACCAGGCACCGTTAGGATCGAGCGTAATACGCGCCTGCGGGAAGCGTTGCGCCAGTGCCACAATAGACTCGGCCTCTTCTTCCCCGGCCAGTACACCGCCTTTCAGTTTGAAATCGTTGAAGCCATATTTTTCATACGCCGCTTCCGCCAGGCGCACCACCGCATCCGGCGTCATCGCTTCTTCATGACGCAGGCGATACCAGTCGCATGAGTCATCCGGCTGGCTTTGATACGGCAGCGGTGTGGCTTTGCGATCACCGACGAAGAACAGATAACCGAGCATTTCGACTTCGCTACGCTGTTGACCATCGCCCAGCAGGGATGCCACGTTTACCCCCAGATGCTGCCCCAGCAGATCCAGCATTGCCGCTTCTATCCCGGTAACTACATGAATAGTGGTACGCAAATCAAATGTCTGCAAACCGCGCCCACCAGCATCACGATCGGCAAAAGTATTACGCACCAGCGTCAGAACGTTTTTGTATTCACCCAGCGTTTTACCTACCACCAGCGGAATCGCATCTTCCAGCGTTTTACGGATTTTCTCGCCGCCGGGAATTTCCCCTACGCCAGTGTGACCAGAATTATCTTTGATAATCATAATATTACGCGTAAAGAACGGTGCGTGTGCACCACTCAGATTCATCAGCATACTGTCATGACCCGCCACCGGGATGACCTGCATTTCAGTAACAACAGGCGTCGTAAATTGAGAACTCATATTTATGTCCTTTTTCAGAATCAATGACGGCCGAAAACGGGACGTTTACGGTCAAAGGTCCAGCCGGGGATCAGGTACTGCATCGGACCTGCGTCGTTACGCGCACCGCCAGGCAGACGTTTATAGGCCTCATGTGCCTTTTGTACCTGTTCCCAGTCCAGTTCCACGCCCAGACCGGGCGCATCAGGAACGGCAATTTTTCCGTTTTTAATCTCCAGCGGATTTTTGGTCAGGCGACAATCGCCCTCCTGCCAAATCCAGTGGGTATCGATAGCGGTAGGATTACCCGGTGCCGCCGCGCCCACATGGGTAAACATCGCCAGAGAGATATCGAAATGGTTATTAGAATGGCAGCCCCAGGTCAGCCCCCAGTCGTCGCAAAGCTGCGCCACACGGACTGCACCGGAAAGCGTCCAGAAGTGCGGATCGGCAAGTGGAATATCTACCGCATTGAGCATCACCGCATGACCCATTTCGCGCCAGTTGGTGGCGATCATGTTAGTCGCGACGGGCAAGCCGGTCGCCCGCCGAAACTCCGCCATAACTTCACGACCGGAGAAACCCTGTTCTGCGCCGCATGGATCTTCGGCATAGGTAAGAACATCATTCAGCCCTTTGCATAGAGAAATGGCTTCATCAAGTAGCCAGGCACCGTTGGGATCAACGGTAATCCGCGCATCAGGGAAGCGTTTCTTCAATGCACGAACAGTGTCGATTTCTTGCTCGCCAGGTAACACCCCGCCCTTAAGTTTGAAATCTTTAAAGCCATAGCGATCCTGTGAGGCTTCCGCCAGACGCACAACGGCTTCGCTGTTCATCGCTTTCTGATGGCGCAACTGATACCACTCATGGTTGCCCGGCGTATTTTCCAGATAAGGAAGATCGGTTTTGGTCCGATCACCGATATAAAACAGATAACCGAGGACGGTAATAGTCTCGCGTTGCTTGCCTGGCCCCAACAGTTCGCAGACCGGAACATTCAGCGCCTTACCTAGCAGGTCAAGCAAGGCGGCTTCCAGCGCCGCCACGGCATTAACGTGCAATTCAAAAGTCCAGGCACCTTTGCCGAAGGTATCAAAATCGGCTGCCTGATTACCTTTATGCACCTGCTGAACCACTTTATTCAGGCGCGCAACTTCCTGGCCCAGAACCATCGGAATAGCATCGACCAGTGTTTGATAAATCACCTCTCCGCCCGGCGCTTCACCAATGCCGGTATGCCCGGCGTTATCGGTGAGTACCACAATATTGCGGGTGAAATATGCGTTATGTGCCCCACCAATATTAAGCAACATGCTATCGTGCCCGGCGACCGGAATGACTTTCATATCAGTAATAACAGGACTGGATTGTGTCGTCATCTTATTGCCCCGCGACAGGTTTCAGCTCGATACGCTTGATATCGCCCACCAGCACCAGGTAGCTCAGTACCGCGATTAAGGCATGAACACCAACATAAATCAGCGCCCCATTAAAGGAGCCAGTCGTGCCAACGATATAACCAATTGCGATTGGCGTGACGATGCCAGAAATGTTACCGAACATGTTGAACAGGCCACCGGAAAGACCGCTGATCTCTTTTGGCGCGGTATCTGCCATTACTGCCCAACCCAGCGCCCCGATGCCCTTACCGAAGAAGGCCAGCGCCATAAAGCCGATGATCATCCACTCAACGTTGACGTAGTTGCAGAACACCATCACCATCGACAGCAACATGCCCATTACGATCGGTGTTTTACGCGCAATGTTCAGCGATCCCGTGCGGCGCATCAGCCAGTCGGAAATAATCCCACCCAGCACACCGCCGATAAAACCGCAAACCGCCGGAACGGAAGCCACAAAGCCCGCTTTCAGAATTGACATCCCACGCGCCTGCACCAGATAAACCGGAAACCAGGTAATGAAAAAGTAAGTCAGGGCGTTGATACAGTACTGACCGATATAAACGCCGATCATCATCCGTGACCCGAGCAGTTGTTTGATCTGCCCCCACTTCACGCTGAACGGCACTTTAACTTTGGTGTTTTGCTGATCCATATTGATCAGCGCGCCACCCGCGGCGATGTACTCCAGCTCTTTCTGATTTACCCCCGGATGTTGATTTGGCTCGTGGATGACTTTCAACCAGATAAAGCTGATGACAATCCCCAGACCGCCCATAAAGAAGAAGACGTGTGACCAGCCCACTTCATGCGTCAGCCAGCCCATAATCGGCGCGAAGATCACCGTTGCGAAGTATTGAGCGGAGTTAAAAATCGACACCGCCGTTCCCCTTTCCTGCGCCGGAAACCAAGCCGCAACAATGCGACTGTTGCCGGGGAAAGATGGCGCTTCAGCAAGCCCGACCAGGAAGCGCAGAGTAAACAGGGCAACGATAATGCCGAATCCACTAAAGATATCGACGAAGCCTTGCAGCAAGGTAAACATCGACCAGATAAAGATCGACCAGAAGTAGACGCGTTTTGAACCAAAACGATCCAGCAACCAACCACCAGGGATCTGCCCGATAACATAAGCCCATGAGAAGGCAGAGAACACATAGCCCATTCCCACGGGATCAAGGCCGATATCTTTGGCCATTTCCGAACCGGCAATAGAAAGCGTAGCGCGGTCGCCGTAGTTGAAGGATGTGACGATAAACAACATCACCACTATCCAGTAACGAGCATTCGTGCGTTTTTCCACACTGCTCGCAGCCTGACTTAAAGAACTCGTTGTTGCACTCCTGAAAATTCGCGTTAGCCACGCTAACTCTGGACTGCGACATAGCCAGGAAATCAGAGGTGACGTAGGGTGTTTTTTGCCGTTTTTATAGGTCGTTCGCCGAATACGGCGCGTGTTTATATCTGGCAATAGCAGTATAAAAAGCGCGCCATAGCGGCTCACCGTGCAACAACACAACATTAATGCGTTCAATGAGGCCCGATTTTGGCATTAGCCCTGGACGGTGGAATCCACTTCACGGAAATGAAAACAAGAACAAGAAAGGAAGGGTTAAAACGAAGAAATAAAGAAGAGTATGAAATGGATCGCTTGACTCCAGGCAAACGCCAGTAAAAATCCGCGCTATGAAGCAGTTTTTACTGGCATTTGCCTGAAAAGATTCGATTCAGCACCGCTAAAACGACATTTACCGCTCGCTGAACATATCAGGACAACAGCGTGCCCCACTGTTCGACCCACGGATTTGATTCCGTTTCCGGTTCCGGGTTCTCACTGGCGTCAATCAACAGCATTTCGCCAACTCGCTGAGCGCTCTGTTCCTGCAACAAGGCATCGAACTGTTTGCCGCCATTGCAGAAATTTACATAACTGCTGTCGCCGAGCGCAATCACGCCATAACGCAGATTCGGCTGGAAGCCCAGACTATCTTTGATTCCCTGAAAGAGCGGCACAATGCTATCAGGAAGGTCGCCCTGCCCGGTCGTGGACGTAACCACCAGAACATACTTATCCTGATAAGGCAGCCAGTCGCTTAATTCAGGATCTTCAAATACCGTTGCTTTGTGGCCCTGTGCGGTCAGAATTGCTTCTGCTTCTTCCGCCACTAACAGCGAATTTCCGTACATGGTGCCGACAAAAATACCAATTTCCGCCATACCGTTTTCTCCCTGGATTAGGAACTTATCTCTCCATCCTGACCCGATGGCGCACTGAACTCAACCCTTTCATTTTCAGGAAGCAGACCGCGCCAGCCAAATTGTGATAACGCCTGCATCCAGGTGTCGTCCAGGCCCGCGTGAATAGTCAGCGGCTCGCCAGTAAAAGGATGCGTCAATGACAACTGACTGGCATGTAGCATTAACCGCTGGAGGCCAAAATGCTCAGCACCGCTGCGATTCTGGCGTAAATCGCCATGTTTGCTATCGCCAATAATCGGATGACGCAAATGGGCAAGATGTCGGCGAAGCTGATGTTTGCGTCCGGTTTTCGGCTCCAGTTCCACCAGGCCGTAGCGCGTGGTCGGGTAACGTCCGGTCGCTACCGGCATTTCTACGGTCGCCAGACCGCGATAATGCGTCACTGCTGGCTGCGGGCCTTTATCTTCGCGGGCAAATTTATCAGCGATTTTGTCCAGTTCTTCCACCAGTGGATAATCCAGCACCGCTTCTTCCATCAACCAGCCGCGCACAATCGCATGGTAACGTTTCTGGATTTGGTGCTGTTCAAACTGTTGTGCCAGCAGCCGTCCGGCCTCGCTGGATAATCCCATCAACAACACACCAGAAGTGGGTCGGTCCAGACGATGAGCAGTAAAAACATGCTGTCCTATCTGGTTACGCACGGTTTGCATGACCACTACTTTCTCGTCGCGATCCAGCCAGCTACGGTGAACCAGCCAGCCGGAGGGTTTATTTACCGAAACCAGCCATTCATCCTGATAGAGTATTTCCAGCATTAGCTCGCATCATCCGCAAAAAGAGCATCCAGTTTTTCCAACTCAGCCAGAATAAGCGCGTGTTGCGGATGGTCCGTCGCCAGCGCCATTTCATAATAGGGTGCAACAGCAAAAGCGCCCGGTAACGGCTGGTTGTTATTTAACAAATCGTGCATTCGCGGGATCAGCACCCACTGCAACCACTCCAGTGGTTCCATGGTGTCCATAAAGAACGGTTGGGTACTATTAAATTGATGCGGCTGGGGTTCATCGTTTCGCCAGTGCTGATGTTCACGCAGTAACGCTTCAAGCGCCTGCAACTGGAGACGAACGCGGTCATGAGTGGTCATAAAGCAACCTCAATAAGAAAAACTGCCGCGAAGGATAGCAGGAATAAAAAAAGGGAGCACTGTATTCACAGCGCTCCCCGGTTCGTTTCGCAGCATTCCAGCTACTTTTGTTGCTCCCTGCTCATCCTTGACAACTTTTCCTCTGGCCTTGCGGCCAATCGTTCATCCTGAACTATTGCTTCCTGCTCACACCACCCCGATGTGATACTTCATCCTGAAGTGTCCTTGGCCTTCCTGACCAGCCGAATCATCCTGACCGGTTCTCATTCTCCATCCTGGAGGTGTCCTTTAACGCGTCCTGCGTCATCCTCTTCGCTTCATCCAGAAGCCTTTCCCTGAAACACCATCCTGGTGTGTCCTGCAGAAGTGTCATCATCCTGATGTTCACTTCGTTGTCTGACTCCCTGTCGACGAAGATAGAATCGTCTTTTTCGCGAAGTCTTACAAGGCGCTTACAGACAATGCCTTAAGGAAAATTTCATATGAAAGTTAAGAATTAACAATCAACATTTTGATTTTAAATGAAAATAACGATTCTTATCTTTTTAAGTATTCGCTTATTTCCTGGCGATCTCCTACAGAGTCTGTAAGAGATCTCTCACAACCAGATGGGGTATTTGGATTACAGAAGAGGCTTAAGTTGATTAAGGAATTCCGCAAGATTTGAGGCTAAATGCGTCCGTTTACGTGTTCCCAGCGTCTCTTTGCACACTTCACCGGAGAGATTACACACCGAGATGACCTCTAACTCTTCTTCCAGCGTCGCGATAAATAGCGTGGGCGGCAGTTTTAGCCTTTTCTGAGTCACCAGATGACCAATCAGATTTTCCTGCACCCGACGGAAGTCGTCTTCACTCCAGGTTTGCAGCAATGTCAGTTTGATATCGCCAAACTGCGCGTGCATATCCCCGGCAAACTGAGTCGTATAAAAGGTATGAATTGTGGGTTGTATCACAATATCAAAAGCGCGTTCAACCGCGTTTACATTTTGTTCCCCGGTAAACGGCTGGGGTTGCCAGTATACGGCATCTTCGGTAGTTGAAATAATGCACGGTGAAGGAACACCGTACAGTTCCTCACTTAACGGCCAGCTTTTATGCTCTTCATGCCACGCATCGCAGTAGCGTGCAGTAAAATCTTTCAGGGCTTGTGCGGTCAAATCGTCCACTAATTTCTCTCTTCACTTAAACCAGATACACTTGTCGTTTAGTTTATCTGGTTTATGACGGTGAAACATGTCTTCTTATGCAAACCATCAGGCACTTGCGGGCCTGACTCTTGGAAAATCAACCGATTACCGGGATACCTATGACGCCAGCCTACTGCAAGGCGTTCCACGCAGCCTGAATCGCGACCCGCTGGGTCTGAAAGCGGATAACCTGCCTTTTCACGGTACGGATATCTGGACGCTGTATGAACTTTCCTGGCTGAATGCGAAAGGTTTGCCGCAGGTCGCTGTCGGTCATGTTGAACTTGATTACACCAGCGTAAATCTGATTGAGTCGAAGAGTTTTAAGCTCTATCTCAACAGTTTTAACCAGACGCGTTTTAATAACTGGGATGAGGTGCGCCAGACGCTGGAGCGCGACTTAAGCACTTGCGCTCAGGGTAAGATTAGCGTGGCGTTATATCGTCTTGATGAACTGGAAGGCCAGCCGATAGGTCATTTTAATGGCACTTGCATTGATGACCAGGATATCACTATCGATAACTATGAATTCACTACTGACTATCTGGAGAATGCCACCTGTGGTGAAAAAGTAGTGGAAGAGACGCTTGTCAGCCACCTGCTGAAATCAAACTGCCTGATCACCCATCAACCAGATTGGGGTTCGATCCAAATTCAGTATCGTGGACGCCAAATTGACAGAGAAAAACTGCTGCGTTACCTGGTCTCATTCCGTCATCACAACGAGTTCCACGAACAGTGCGTGGAACGCATCTTTAATGACCTGTTACGCTTCTGCCAGCCAGAAAAATTGAGCGTTTACGCACGTTATACCCGTCGTGGCGGTCTGGACATTAACCCGTGGCGCAGTAATAGCGATTTTGTCCCATCGACCACAAGACTGGTTCGGCAATAAATTTTTTTCTCAATTTTGCGTGCTGGATTCACGCAGAAGGTTGTGAAAGGTCATCAGGCAGGGCTATTGTAATCAAAGGGAATGACGATATTCGTCCCATAAGGAGTTTTTCTTGATTACACATATTAGCCCGCTTGGCTCCATGGATATGTTGTCGCAGCTGGAAGTGGATATGCTTAAACGCACCGCCAGCAGCGACCTCTATCAACTGTTTCGCAACTGTTCACTTGCCGTACTGAACTCCGGTAGTTTGACCGATAACAGCAAAGAATTGCTGTCTCGTTTTGAAAATTTCGATATTAACGTCTTGCGCCGTGAACGCGGCGTAAAGCTGGAACTGATTAATCCCCCGGAAGAGGCTTTTGTCGATGGGCGAATTATTCGCGCTTTGCAGGCCAACTTGTTCGCGGTCCTGCGTGACATTCTCTTCGTTTACGGGCAAATCCATAACACCGTTCGTTTTCCCAACCTGAATCTCGACAACTCCGTCCACATCACTAACCTGGTCTTTTCCATCTTGCGTAACGCTCGCGCGCTGCATGTGGGTGAAGCGCCAAATATGGTGGTCTGCTGGGGCGGTCACTCAATTAACGAAAACGAGTATTTGTATGCCCGTCGCGTCGGAAACCAGCTGGGCCTGCGTGAGCTGAATATCTGCACCGGCTGTGGTCCGGGAGCGATGGAAGCGCCGATGAAAGGTGCTGCGGTCGGACACGCGCAGCAGCGTTACAAAGACAGTCGTTTTATTGGTATGACAGAGCCGTCGATTATCGCCGCTGAACCGCCTAACCCGCTGGTCAACGAATTGATCATCATGCCAGATATCGAAAAACGTCTGGAAGCGTTTGTCCGTATCGCTCACGGTATCATTATCTTCCCTGGCGGTGTGGGTACGGCAGAAGAGTTGCTGTATTTGCTGGGAATTTTAATGAACCCGGCCAACAAAGATCAGGTTTTACCATTGATCCTCACCGGCCCGAAAGAGAGCGCCGACTACTTCCGCGTACTGGACGAGTTTGTCGTGCATACGCTGGGTGAAAACGCGCGCCGCCATTACCGCATCATCATTGATGACGCCGCTGAAGTCGCTCGTCAGATGAAAAAATCGATGCCGCTGGTGAAAGAAAATCGCCGCGACACAGGCGATGCCTACAGCTTTAACTGGTCAATGCGCATTGCGCCAGATTTGCAAATGCCGTTTGAGCCGTCTCACGAGAATATGGCTAATCTGAAGCTTTACCCGGATCAACCCGTTGAAGTGCTAGCTGCCGACCTGCGCCGTGCGTTCTCCGGTATTGTGGCGGGTAACGTAAAAGAAGTCGGTATTCGCGCCATTGAAGAGTTTGGTCCTTACAAAATCAACGGCGATAAAGAGATTATGCGTCGTATGGACGACCTGCTACAGGGTTTTGTTGCCCAGCATCGTATGAAGTTGCCAGGCTCAGCCTACATCCCTTGCTACGAAATCTGCACGTAATCTCCCCTCCCCCGGTGACGTTTGTTGCCGGGTTTTCTCGTTTTTGGTCACTTACTCATCAACTCATTTCATTTGTTATATGAATGTTTCTTACCACCCTCACGCGACAAATATCATCACAGTTAATATGTCATACAATTTATGTTGCAACGCAAACGTTTTCCTATTTTCATAAACCGTATTTTATCGCTATGAAAAAGAAATTATCGCCATGATTAACTAAAAGTATTGATTTTTTCAGTTCAACCTACATATATTGCGCGCCCTGGAAGAAGTCAGATGTCGTTTAATGGGCAAATATTGCCCTTAAATTCTCTTTTACTTTTGATTTACAGAGTAAAGCGTTGGGATAATCTATCTTCCAAGTAGATTATTGTATTTGAGATCAAGATCACTGATAGATACATAACTTGTGTGTATCTTTCCGCCCTCAAATTATTACGGCGGTAAATGATTAAGCCATCGCCGATAGACAGATTTCATTTTTACGGTCAGGCACCTTCCCGGGCTGAACTGGCTAAAAGCTGAATTATTTGCATTCCTCCAGGAGAAATAGATGGAAACGACTCAAACCAGCACGATTGCGTCGAAAGACTCTCGTAGTGCCTGGCGCAAGACAGACACCATGTGGATGCTGGGCCTTTACGGCACGGCAATCGGCGCGGGCGTGCTGTTCCTGCCAATCAACGCCGGTGTTGGCGGTATGATCCCGCTGATCATCATGGCTATCCTTGCGTTCCCGATGACGTTTTTTGCTCACCGCGGCCTGACTCGCTTCGTACTGTCTGGTAAAAACCCGGGCGAAGACATCACCGAGGTTGTAGAAGAACACTTTGGTATTGGCGCAGGTAAACTGATTACCCTGCTCTACTTCTTCGCTATCTACCCGATCCTGCTGGTTTATAGCGTGGCAATCACCAATACAGTTGAAAGCTTCATGTCTCACCAGCTGGGTATGACGCCACCGCCGCGTGCGATTCTGTCGCTGATCCTGATCGTGGGTATGATGACCATCGTTCGCTTCGGTGAGCAGATGATCGTTAAAGCGATGAGTATTCTGGTGTTCCCGTTTGTTGGCGTATTGATGCTGCTGGCTCTGTACCTGATCCCGCAGTGGAACGGCGCAGCACTGGAAACGCTGTCTCTGGACACTGCATCTGCAACCGGAAACGGTCTGTGGATGACCCTGTGGCTGGCAATTCCGGTAATGGTGTTCTCGTTCAACCACTCTCCGATCATCTCTTCTTTCGCCGTTGCGAAGCGTGAAGAGTACGGCGATATGGCAGAACAGAAATGCTCGAAGATCCTGGCATTCGCACACATCATGATGGTGCTGACCGTAATGTTCTTCGTCTTCAGCTGTGTACTGAGCCTGACTCCGGCAGACCTGGCTGCGGCTAAAGAGCAGAACATCTCGATTCTGTCTTACCTGGCTAACCACTTTAACGCACCGGTTATCGCGTGGATGGCTCCGATTATCGCGATTATCGCTATCACCAAATCCTTCCTCGGCCACTACCTGGGCGCACGTGAAGGCTTCAACGGTATGGTGATTAAATCTCTGCGTGGTAAAGGTAAGTCTATCGAAATCAACAAGCTGAACCGTATCACTGCGCTGTTCATGCTGGTAACGACCTGGATTGTTGCCACCCTGAACCCGAGCATCCTGGGTATGATTGAAACCCTGGGCGGTCCAATCATCGCGATGATCCTGTTCCTGATGCCGATGTACGCAATTCAGAAAGTACCGGCAATGCGTAAGTACAGCGGTCACATCAGCAACGTATTCGTTGTCGTGATGGGTCTGATTGCAATCTCCGCAATCTTCTACTCTCTGTTCAGCTAAGTCCTTTCGCGCCGCTTTCGGGCGGCGCTTCCTCCGTTTTAACGCGATGTATTTCCTATGATTAGCGTATTCGATATTTTCAAAATCGGCATTGGCCCTTCCAGTTCTCATACCGTTGGACCAATGAAAGCGGGTAAACAATTTACCGACGATCTGATTGCCCGTAACCTGCTTAAAGACGTGACCCGCGTGGTGGTTGACGTGTACGGCTCGCTCTCTCTGACCGGTAAAGGCCACCACACTGATATCGCCATTATTATGGGCCTGGCGGGTAACCTGCCGGATACCGTGGATATCGATTCCATCCCTGGTTTTATTCAGGATGTGAATACTCATGGTCGCCTGATGCTGGCAAACGGTCAGCATGAAGTGGAGTTCCCGGTTGATCAGTGCATGAACTTCCACGCCGACAACCTTTCTCTGCATGAAAACGGTATGCGCATTACCGCGCTGGCGGGCGATAAAGTCGTTTACAGCCAGACTTACTACTCTATTGGCGGTGGCTTTATCGTTGATGAAGAGCATTTTGGCCAGCAGGATAGCGCACCGGTTGAAGTTCCTTATCCGTACAGTTCAGCAGCCGATCTGCAAAAACATTGTCAGGAAACCGGGCTGTCACTCTCTGGCCTGATGATGAAAAACGAGCTAGCGCTGCACAGCAAAGAAGAGCTGGAACAGCACCTGGCGAACGTATGGGAAGTCATGCGTGGCGGTATTGAGCGCGGTATTTCCACCGAAGGCGTGTTGCCTGGCAAACTGCGCGTTCCACGCCGTGCTGCGGCACTACGCCGGATGCTGGTCAGCCAGGATAAAACCACCACTGACCCGATGGCGGTTGTTGACTGGATCAACATGTTTGCACTGGCAGTGAACGAAGAGAACGCTGCTGGCGGACGCGTGGTGACTGCGCCGACTAACGGTGCGTGCGGGATTATCCCGGCAGTGCTGGCGTACTACGACAAGTTTATCCGCGAAGTGAACGCTAACTCACTGGCTCGTTACCTGCTGGTAGCCAGTGCCATTGGTTCTCTTTATAAGATGAACGCGTCAATTTCTGGTGCTGAAGTCGGCTGCCAGGGTGAAGTTGGTGTGGCGTGCTCAATGGCGGCGGCTGGTCTGGCAGAACTGTTAGGTGCAAGCCCGGCGCAGGTGTGCATCGCGGCGGAAATCGCCATGGAGCACAACCTCGGTCTGACGTGTGACCCGGTCGCCGGACAGGTCCAGGTGCCATGCATCGAGCGTAACGCCATTGCGGCAGTAAAAGCGGTGAACGCCGCACGTATGGCGCTACGCCGTACCAGCGAGCCGCGCGTCTGCCTCGATAAAGTTATCGAAACCATGTACGAAACAGGTAAAGATATGAACGCCAAGTACCGCGAAACCTCTCGCGGCGGCCTGGCAATGAAGATCGTTGCCTGCGATTAATCGCTCTCCAGAGGCCTCGTTTTGCGAGGCCTCTTCCCGATTTCTCATCCAGCCGTAGCCTGTTCCGGCATCGAATGTTACCCTTATCGCCTGATCTTTAAGGGGGTTATCGTGGCTGTTCATTTGCTTATTGTCGATGCACTGAATCTTATTCGTCGCATTCATGCCGTTCAGGGATCGCCCTGTGTCGAAACCTGCCAGCATGCGCTCGATCAGCTCATTATGCACAGCCAGCCAACCCACGCGGTCGCCGTTTTTGATGATGAAAACCGCAGTAGCGGCTGGCGTCATCAGCGTTTACCAGATTACAAAGCGGGTCGACCGCCAATGCCGGAAGAGTTGCACGACGAGATGCCTGCATTACGCGCCGCCTTTGAGCAACGCGGCGTCCCGTGCTGGTCAACCAGCGGCAACGAAGCCGATGACTTAGCCGCCACGCTGGCGGTCAAAGTGACACAGGCCGGGCATCAGGCAACGATTGTTTCGACAGATAAAGGCTACTGTCAGTTACTTTCACCGACATTACGTATTCGTGATTACTTCCAGAAACGTTGGCTGGATGCGCCATTTATCGATAAAGAATTTGGCGTTCAACCGCAGCAGTTGCCCGATTACTGGGGACTTGCGGGGATCAGCAGTTCAAAGGTACCGGGTGTTGCGGGAATCGGACCAAAAAGCGCCACGCAGCTGCTGGTCGAGTTTCAGAGTCTGGAAGGGATATATGAGAATCTGGATGCGGTTGCCGAAAAGTGGCGCAAAAAATTAGAAACCCATAAAGAGATGGCGTTTCTGTGCCGCGATATTGCCCGCTTACAAACCGATTTGCATATCGACGGCAATTTACAGCAATTGCGGTTGGTACGGTAACGGCGAGCCGGATGCAAACGATTATCAACACATTGAATTTAATGCACTTATATACCGGATAAGACGCGGCTAGCGTCGTATCCGGCATTATCACATCAGCGCATTTACCAGGCGGTATGGTAAAGCTCTACAATATCCTCAAGCGTTGCTTCACGCGGGTTGCCACCGGTACAAACATCATCCAGTGCCGCCTGCGCCAGTGCCGGAATGTCTTCCTTGCGTACACCAACATCACGCAAATGTGGCGGAATACCGACATCACGGTTGAGAGCAAACACCGCTTCAACAGCGGCATTACGCGCCTCTTCCAGCCACTTTCACGCCCATAACGCGCGCGATATCGCGGTACTTCTCACCGGTAAAGTCAGCGTTATAGCGCATGACATGCGGTAACAGGATGGCGTTCGCAACACCGTGTGGAGTGTTGTAAAACGCGCCCAGTGGATGCGCCATACCATGCACCAACCCTAACCCAACATTCGAGAAGCCCATACCCGCAACATACTGCCCGAGCGCCATTTCTTCTCCGGCATCCTTATCACCAGCAACCGATCCTCGCAGCGCCCCAGCAATGATTTCAATCGCTTTAATGTGCAGTGCATCGGTTAGCGCCCACGCGCCACGGGTAATATACCCCTCAATAGCATGAGTGAGCGCATCGACACCCGTCGCAGCTTTCAGCGCTGGAGGCATACCATCCATCATGTCAGCGTCAATAAACGCCACCTGCGGGATATCATGCGGATCAACGCAAACAAACTTGCGCCGTTTCTCTTCGTCAGTGATCACGTAGTTAATGGTCACTTCTGCCGCAGTACCTGCTGTGGTAGGAATTGCCAGAATCGGTACACTGGGTTTATTGGTCGGGGAAAGCCCTTCCAGGCTACGCACATCGGCAAACTCCGGGTTGTTGCTGATAATGCCAATCGCTTTACAAGTATCCTGTGGAGAACCACCACCAATAGCGATCAGGTAATCCGCGCCGCTATTCTGGAATACACCGAGCCCTTCTTTGACGACAGTAATTGTTGGGTTGGGCACTACGCCGTCGTAAATCGCCCATGCCAGCCCTGCAGCATCCATCTTATCGGTCACTTTCGCCACCACGCCGCATTGCACCAGCGTTTTATCGGTGACGATCAGCGCCTTCTGATAACCACGGCGTTTCACCTCATCGGTTAAAGCCCCAACAGCACCCCGACCAAACCATGCCGTTTCGTTCAGAATCATTCTGTTAGCCATCATCCTTCTCCTTGTTGCTTTACGAAATTACTCTTCAATCCGTAACCCATAGGTTTTGAATTTCTCCAGCACTACGGCAATCTCTTCATCGCTCAGCACTGGCACCGGGTCCGTAATCGCCAGGGTCGTCAGGTAAAGTTGCGCCAGCACTTCAACTTCATGCGCCAGCCATAACGCTTTTTCCAGATTCACCTCACAAGCGATAAGCCCATGATGTTGTAACAAAGTTGCCTTACGATTTTTGAGAGCCAGCGCAACATGTTCAGAAAGTTCGCGTGTTCCAAAGGTCGCATAAGGCGCGCAAGGAATAGAATTACCACCTGCCGCCGCAATCATGTAGTGAATAGCGGGGATCGGTCGGTTAAGAATGGAAACTGCTGTGCAATGAACGGCATGATTGTGAACAACCGCGTTGGCATCCGGTCTGCTTTGATAGGCCGCCATATGGAAACGCCATTCGCTTGAGGGGAGCTTTCCTTCCTCATGTTTACCGTTACCATCAATAAAGGCAATATGCGACTCCGTCAGTTTTTCATATGGAATGCCTGTAGGCGTAATCAGCATCCCATCCTGATAACGTACACTGACGTTCCCCGCTGTCCCCTGGTTCAGTCCCAGGCGGGTCATTTCCAGGCAAGTGTCAATAATCTGACGAGCAAGTTTATTTCGTTCCATTAGCTACCTCTCTCTGATTCAAAACAGGGCAATAATGTTGTTCCTTTCACACTATTGAATTAGCCGTTTAATTACCCACCATATTCTGGTAATGCTGCCAACTTACTGATTTAGTGTATGATGGTGATTTTAAGGTGCTTGCGTGGCTTCCATTTCCATCAGATGTCCTTCCTGCTCCGCTACTGAAGGCGTGGTGCGTAACGGCAAAAGCACTGCCGGACATCAGCGCTATCTCTGCTCTCATTGCCGTAAAACATGGCAACTACAGTTCACTTACACCGCCTCTCAGCCCGGTACGCACCAGAAA
>NZ_MIIV01000354.1:0-678 GCF_001743015.1 Shigella sp. FC1567 | reverse complement strand
AAGCCAAGGGCTACCGCAACCGGGAGCGCTTTAAGCTGGGAGTGATGTTCCACTATGGGAAACTGAATATGGCGTTCTAAGCCTTCCCACCATGATCGGGGAAGACCCAGATATGAACAGGCACATTCAGAGTTACTTTAAAGAGCTTACTGAACGTCTGAGGTGTTAGAGCCATGACTGCCGCAGCATTGCTGGCGGAAATGCCTGAATCGAGCAGCCTCTCGAGACGTGAAATCAGCGCACTTGTCGGTGTTGCTCAGGTAAACCGGGACTCGGGAACTCTGCGCGGTCGACGAACCATTTTCGGTGATTGTGCTGGGGAAGAACAGCTCGGTAATGACTCCAACTTACTGATAGTGTTTTATGTTCAGATAATGCCCGATGACCTTGTCATGCAGCTCCACCGATTTTGAGAACGACAGTGACTTCCGTCCCAGCCTTGCCAGATGTTGTCTCAGATTCAGATTATGTCGCTCAATGCGCTGAGTGTAACGCTTGCTGATAACGTGCAGCTTTCCCTTCAGGCGTGATTCATACAGCGGCCAGCCATCCGTCATCCATACCACGACCTCAAAGGCCGACAGCAGGCTCAGAAGACGCTCCAGTGTGGCCAGAGTGCGTTCACCGAAGACGTGCGCCACAACCGTCCTCCGTATCCTGTCATACGCGTAAAACAGC
>NZ_MIIV01000353.1:0-678 GCF_001743015.1 Shigella sp. FC1567 | reverse complement strand
CAAAGGCGTTTTGTGGAGTCCTGGCTATTTTGCCAGTAGCTGCGGAGGTGCGCCAATATCCGTCATCCGCCAATACATTGAACAACAGCAAACACCTGGTTAGGTGGAAAACCACGCCTTATATCCCTGCCCTGAAGGACGGGGTTTTACGGCGCACCGGATAAGCCTGGAGATTATCTACACCAGCATGGACATCATTGTACTATGCCCCGTACATGCCCCATCACATCCTCAACATCAAAGTATTAGAGCCTTGCAAACCATTATGCGTCTCAGTTTGTCTCATCTATCTTACGCAAAAAAAAATAGAACTAATATCAAGCGGCGCTAGGTAATGACTCCAACTTACTGATAGTGTTTTATGTTCAGATAATGCCCGATGACCTTGTCATGCAGCTCCACCGATTTTGAGAACGACAGTGACTTCCGTCCCAGCCTTGCCAGATGTTGTCTCAGATTCAGATTATGTCGCTCAATGCGCTGAGTGTAACGCTTGCTGATAACGTGCAGCTTTCCCTTCAGGCGTGATTCATACAGCGGCCAGCCATCCGTCATCCATACCACGACCTCAAAGGCCGACAGCAGGCTCAGAAGACGCTCCAGTGTGGCCAGAGTGCGTTCACCGAAGACGTGCGCCACAACCGTCCTCCGTATCCTGTCATACGCGTAAAACAGCCA
>NZ_MIIV01000352.1:0-694 GCF_001743015.1 Shigella sp. FC1567 | reverse complement strand
GTGTGGTGCGGTGATGTGACCTGTATCTGGACGGGTAAGCGCTGGGCGTACCTCGCCGTTGTTCTCGACCTGTTCGCAAGAAAACCAGTGGGCTGGGCCATGTCGTTCTCGCCGGACAGCAGGCTCACCATGAAAGCGCTGGAAATGGCATGGGAAACCCGTGGTAAGCCCGGCGGGGTGATGTTCCACAGCGATCAGGGCAGTCATTATACGAGCAGGCAGTTCCGGCAGTTATTGTGGCGATACCAGATCAGACAGAGTATGAGCCGGCGCGGAAACTGCTGGGATAACAGCCCAATGGAACGCTTCTTCAGGAGTCTGAAGAACGAATGGATGCCGGTGGTGGGTTACGTAAGCTTCAGCGAGGCGGTAATGACTCCAACTTACTGATAGTGTTTTATGTTCAGATAATGCCCGATGACCTTGTCATGCAGCTCCACCGATTTTGAGAACGACAGTGACTTCCGTCCCAGCCTTGCCAGATGTTGTCTCAGATTCAGATTATGTCGCTCAATGCGCTGAGTGTAACGCTTGCTGATAACGTGCAGCTTTCCCTTCAGGCGTGATTCATACAGCGGCCAGCCATCCGTCATCCATACCACGACCTCAAAGGCCGACAGCAGGCTCAGAAGACGCTCCAGTGTGGCCAGAGTGCGTTCACCGAAGACGTGCGCCACAACCGTCCTCCGTATCC
>NZ_MIIV01000351.1:0-694 GCF_001743015.1 Shigella sp. FC1567 | reverse complement strand
CGTTGTAGCTTTTTCCTCAGCTTACGTATTTCGATTTGTTCTGGTGTTATCGGAGAGGCTTTTGGTGTTTTGCCCTGACGCTCATCACGCAGTTGTTTGCCCCATCTTGTCATTGTGGAAAGGCCAACATCCATAGCTTTGGCGGCATCTGCCACCGTGTATTTCTGGTCAACAACCAGTTGAGCGGATTCGCGTTTAAACTCTGCGCTAAAATTTCTTTTTTTCATTGGAGCACCTGTGTTGTTCTGAGGTGAGCATATCACCTCTGTTCAGGTGGCCAAATTCAGTGTGCCACTTCAGAGCAACTTCATCGTTTGCTAACTCAGGGTGTGCAGCAAGCTGCTTCTGAACCGCCCCGGGTTTCCTGGAGAGTGTTTTATCTGTGAACTCAGGCTGCCAGATCATCGTTTCCGATGGAAGCATAATAAGCTTTTTCTGCTTCTGCCGGAGGGATGTGGCCCAGCCTTTCCAGCAATCGTCGATTATTATACCAGTCCACCCACGTGAGTGTGGCCAGTTCCACTTCTGCACGGTTTTTCCAGCTCTTACGGTGTATTACCTCCGCTTTGTAAAGACCATTGATGCTCTCCGCCATCGCGTTGTCATACGAGTCGCCTGTACTTCCTGTTGATGCCAGTAATCCGGCTTCCTTAAGCCGCTGTGTGTAGGCCAGCGATACATACTGAGAACCTTT
>NZ_MIIV01000350.1:0-706 GCF_001743015.1 Shigella sp. FC1567 | reverse complement strand
TGGCTGTTTTACGCGTATGACAGGATACGGAGGACGGTTGTGGCGCACGTCTTCGGTGAACGCACTCTGGCCACACTGGAGCGTCTTCTGAGCCTGCTGTCGGCCTTTGAGGTCGTGGTATGGATGACGGATGGCTGGCCGCTGTATGAATCACGCCTGAAGGGAAAGCTGCACGTTATCAGCAAGCGTTACACTCAGCGCATTGAGCGACATAATCTGAATCTGAGACAACATCTGGCAAGGCTGGGACGGAAGTCACTGTCGTTCTCAAAATCGGTGGAGCTGCATGACAAGGTCATCGGGCATTATCTGAACATAAAACACTATCAGTAAGTTGGAGTCATTTGAACCGCCCCGGGAATCCTGGAGACTAAACTCCCTGAGAAAGAGGTAAACAGGATGACTAAAAATACTCGTTTTTCCCCCGAAGTCCGTCAGAGGGCGATTCGTATGGTTCTGGAAAGTCAGGGCGAATATGACTCACAGTGGGCGGCAATTTGTTCCATTGCCCCAAAGATTGGCTGTACACCGGAGACTCTGCGTGTCTGGGTACGCCAGCATGAGCGGGATACCGGAGGCGGTGATGGCGGGCTCACCACCGCTGAACGTCAGCGTCTGAAAGAGCTGGAACGTGAAAATCGTGAACTGCGCCGCAGTAACGATATCCTTCGCCAGGCTTCCGCTTATTTTGCGAAGGCGGAGTTCG
>NZ_MIIV01000349.1:0-715 GCF_001743015.1 Shigella sp. FC1567 | reverse complement strand
CCGTCCATATTCAACGGCTTCTTTGAGGAGTTCATTTTCCATCGTTTTCTTGCCGAGCAGGCGCTGGAGTTCTTTAATCTGCTTCATGGCGGCAGCAAGTTCAGAGGCAGGAACAACCTGTTCTCCGGCGGCCACAGCAGTAAGACTTCCTTCCTGGTATTGCTTACGCCAGAGAAATAACTGGCTGGCTGCTACACCATGTTGCCGGGCAACGAGGGAGACCGTCATCCCCGGTTCAAAGCTCTGCTGAACAATTGCGATCTTTTCCTGTGTGGTACGCCGTCTGCGTTTCTCCGGCCCTAAGACATCAATCATCTGTACTCCAATGACTATGAGGTAGCCTGAGTTTAACGGACACTCCTTCCTGAAATAGAATGGCATCAGAAGGAGCTAATAATGAGCAGAAAAAACCAACGTTACTCTAAAGAGTTCAAAGCCGAAGCTGTCAGAACGGTTCTTGAAAATCAACTTTCGATCAGTGAAGGCGCTTCCCGATTATCCCTTCCTGAAGGCACTTTAGGACAATGGGTTACCGCCGCCAGAAAAGGGCTCGGTACTCCTGGTTCCCGCACGGTGGCTGAACTGGAATCTGAAATTCTGCAACTGCGTAAGGCGTTAAATGAAGCTCGCCTTGAGCGAGATATATTAAAAAAAGCAACAGCGTATTTTGCACAGGAGTCGCTGAAAAATACGCGTTAATCGAACAATGGCGACA
>NZ_MIIV01000348.1:0-716 GCF_001743015.1 Shigella sp. FC1567 | reverse complement strand
CGAACTCCGCCTTCGCAAAATAAGCGGAAGCCTGGCGAAGGATATCGTTACTGCGGCGCAGTTCACGATTTTCACGTTCCAGCTCTTTCAGACGCTGACGTTCAGCGGTGGTGAGCCCGCCATCACCGCCTCCGGTATCCCGCTCATGCTGGCGTACCCAGACACGCAGAGTCTCCGGTGTACAGCCAATCTTTGGGGCAATGGAACAAATTGCCGCCCACTGTGAGTCATATTCGCCCTGACTTTCCAGAACCATACGAATCGCCCTCTGACGGACTTCGGGGGAAAAACGAGTATTTTTAGTCATCCTGTTTACCTCTTTCTCAGGGAGTTTAGTCTCCAGGATTCCCGGGGCGGTTCACATTGCAATATCAGTTGATCCAGAAAAAGCGGCATCAGCATTGGAGCTGTCAAAAGTGAAGTGGCACACTGAATTTGGCCACCTGAACAGAGGTGATATGCTCACCTCAGAACAACACAGGTGCTCCAATGAAAAAAAGAAATTTTAGCGCAGAGTTTAAACGCGAATCCGCTCAACTGGTTGTTGACCAGAAATACACGGTGGCAGATGCCGCCAAAGCTATGGATGTTGGCCTTTCCACAATGACAAGATGGGTCAAACAACTGCGTGATGAGCGTCAGGGCAAAACACCAAAAGCCTCTCCGATAACACCAGAACAAATCGAAATACGTAAGCTGAGGAAAAAGCTACAACG
>NZ_MIIV01000347.1:0-718 GCF_001743015.1 Shigella sp. FC1567 | reverse complement strand
TAGCAACAGCTCACCCATGCGGCTCTGACAACGATGTTAACCCGCGTTAAATATCCCACGTTGGCCAGCATCTGTCTCACGGAAAGTCATACTGCCTTACGCATCAACAAAATCATTCTTATTACTTTTGACAAACGGGCGAACGAACTGTGGAGAAATCAGCTTAGTTTCATGTCCAAAATTCAGAGATACGGCGAGCCAAAAAGTGTGCACCCGCACAGGCTTCCATTACAACAACTGAGGGCGGACATGTTGCCAGAAACTGCATCAGTTTAGTACTGGGTAAATTTTTTACGCAGAAGAGCCTTACCAGACTTGTCTTGACAATGAATGTGGAAGGAATGCTTTCCGAGATCGATACCAATAAGTGTGATGTTCTGTATGATGGTCTCTCCGTTAAGGGATTCACCTTAACAGCGTACTGCTGTTAGGGTGGGGGTGACCATCTCATTATCCCCGCCTTTTTCCTGCCGGTCCCGGACAGAGCACAAAGGAAGTCGCCGCCGGCTCCGCTTTACCCGGCCATGCGGGGCATGGCCTTGTGGGTTTTCAGCTCTGTAGCCTCAGCGTCGTGTGCGGGCTGTGCCGTGCCTCCATCTTAGCCGGGCTGGCGGGGATGTGGATTTGCCCCTATATTTCCAGACATCTGTTATCACTTAACCCATTACAAGCCCGCTGCCGCAGATATTCCCGTGGCGAGCGATAACCCAGCGCACTA
>NZ_MIIV01000346.1:0-721 GCF_001743015.1 Shigella sp. FC1567 | reverse complement strand
ACACTGGAGCGTCTTCTGAGCCTGCTGTCGGCCTTTGAGGTCGTGGTATGGATGACGGATGGCTGGCCGCTGTATGAATCACGCCTGAAGGGAAAGCTGCACGTTATCAGCAAGCGTTACACTCAGCGCATTGAGCGACATAATCTGAATCTGAGACAACATCTGGCAAGGCTGGGACGGAAGTCACTGTCGTTCTCAAAATCGGTGGAGCTGCATGACAAGGTCATCGGGCATTATCTGAACATAAAACACTATCAGTAAGTTGGAGTCATTACCGAAATGGGCTGCAATCAATGATTATGGCGGCAGTTCCGGGACAGAAACTCGTCCACTGCAATAACAAATATAAAAAACACAGGTCATCAGGGAATGCCACAACGACACCACCAGGGACATAAACGCACACCGAAACAGTTGGCGCTCATCATCAAACGCTGTTTGCCGATGGTGCTCACTGGCAGCGGCATGCTTTGCACTACCGCTAACGCCGAAGAGTATTATTTCGACCCCATTATGCTGGAAACTACAAAAAGTGGTATGCAAACAACTGATCTGTCACGTTTTTCAAAAAAATACGCACAACTACCAGGAACTTATCAGGTTGATATCTGGCTGAATAAAAGTAAGCGTCAACGGAGCACCGTATTGACGCTTATTTATTGGTGAGTGCTACGTTCCATGGCAGGAGTTCGTCAACACGGTTGGAAGGCCATTCCGGCAG
>NZ_MIIV01000345.1:0-723 GCF_001743015.1 Shigella sp. FC1567 | reverse complement strand
AGTTCTTTAATCTGCTTCATGGCGGCAGCAAGTTCAGAGGCAGGAACAACCTGTTCTCCGGCGGCCACAGCAGTAAGACTTCCTTCCTGGTATTGCTTACGCCAGAGAAATAACTGGCTGGCTGCTACACCATGTTGCCGGGCAACGAGGGAGACCGTCATCCCCGGTTCAAAGCTCTGCTGAACAATTGCGATCTTTTCCTGTGTGGTACGCCGTCTGCGTTTCTCCGGCCCTAAGACATCAATCATCTGTACTCCAATGACTAGTCTAAAAACTAGTATTAAGACTATCACTTATTTAAGTGATACAGGTTGTCTGGAGATTCAGGGGGCCAGTCTACTGAGGTAGCCTGAGTTTAACGGACACTCCTTCCTGAAATAGAATGGCATCAGAAGGAGCTAATAATGAGCAGAAAAAACCAACGTTACTCTAAAGAGTTCAAAGCCGAAGCTGTCAGAACGGTTCTTGAAAATCAACTTTCGATCAGTGAAGGCGCTTCCCGATTATCCCTTCCTGAAGGCACTTTAGGACAATGGGTTACCGCCGCCAGAAAAGGGCTCGGTACTCCTGGTTCCCGCACGGTGGCTGAACTGGAATCTGAAATTCTGCAACTGCGTAAGGCGTTAAATGAAGCTCGCCTTGAGCGAGATATATTAAAAAAAGCAACAGCGTATTTTGCACAGGAGTCGCTGAAAAATACGCGTTAATCGAACAATGGCGACA
>NZ_MIIV01000344.1:0-28102 GCF_001743015.1 Shigella sp. FC1567 | reverse complement strand
TGGCTGTTTTACGCGTATGACAGGATACGGAGGACGGTTGTGGCGCACGTCTTCGGTGAACGCACTCTGGCCACACTGGAGCGTCTTCTGAGCCTGCTGCCGGCCTTTGAGGTCGTGGTATGGATGACGGATGGCTGGCCGCTGTATGAATCACGCCTGAAGGGAAAGCTGCACGTTATCAGCAAGCGTTACACTCAGCGCATTGAGCGACATAATCTGAATCTGAGACAACATCTGGCAAGGCTGGGACGGAAGTCACTGTCGTTCTCAAAATCGGTGGAGCTGCATGACAAGGTCATCGGGCATTATCTGAACATAAAACACTATCAGTAAGTTGGAGTCATTACCGGCTATTTTTATAGGGTTCTTTATCGAGATTGAAAAATAAGGTCTCAGCTATTTTAATTTTAGATTGATCGCAGCTAAAATCTTTAGATTGATCGCGGCTAAAATCAATATGATTTATCACGGAGCATGCATACTTTATCTTTTCAGAATCACCAAAATATTGCATTCTTTTATTAAAACACCAATCCAGTATTCTTACATCATTAATATATGGGGATTTTAAAAAAGTCATCCAGAATCGATGACCGGTGTAAGGTTAACTTTTGCATCATCTAAGGAATCAATAAGAATATGAGACAGGTTAACTTTGATGTCATTAATTTCATTGTCAGTAGCTTTCTTATTATTAAGAAGATAATTATTTACTGCGTTAAGGTCATCTATTTCTTTCAGTATCCCTTTTTCACCAAGCAAGTATGAAATCGATTCATTACATACATAAGGCATTAATAGCAGATGTTCTTTCCTTATTGCTAATAATGCATTATTCAATGGTTTTTCTAATAAATCCGTAATCGTAGAATCAACTGAATCTTTACAACTCACCTGCGAGTTATTCAAGTCCTGAGAATTATTTAACTCCTGTGAAATATTTAATAGACGAGCTATTTCCTTGTTAGCTTCGCGTTGGTAACATGCCAGAATCTTGTTAGTAATCAGGTGTAATGAACTCTCATCTTTTCTTTCAAAGGACTTTCCTTCATAACGATTAGTCGAACCATCAGGTTGTTGAAATATAATAGCCGTATGTCCTTGACGAGTCCCCATAGTAGTGAAAGTGGAAAGTGTGATTTCTATTTCCACCTTAGATAAATCCGCTCGTTCCCCTTCAGGATTATTCATAACAAACTTTATTATCTCACTGCCATCATTATTTTTGATATAAGATGAGGACTCAATATGAGCCATCATATTTCTTCCCGCTTCGTTGGAGCGTTTGCTAAAATCCACATAACCTAGAGTAAATATTTTTACCAAAAATTCCAAAAATGTCTTAGGATCAAGGATATTTCTTGTGTTATCCTGCCCCTCGGCATTACGGGCAAAATTATTCATTCCAACACGCCAGGTATTTAAAACTTCACTTTTTTGTTTAAAATTGTCGGCTAATGTAATGTGTTGAGAATAATTCAAATCTGATATTTTGCTCATGACGAACTCCTTGAGTTAATAAGAACGTCTAAGCATTACAAATTTTACTCACAAAAAAATATCAAAAAACGCTCTTTTCACAAACTCGCCGTAAACCTGGAGTTATTTACGGCGAAAAGTCATCACGCCATCAGCATCTTCACTACTGCTTTGCGAACCCGGGCTGGCGCGCCCACTGCGCACAGCGGTTTATGCACTTCCCCCGGATAAAACACAACAAAATCACCTTCATTAAGGATAACTGTTTTCTCATCAACGCCTTCCGGCAAAAATGCGATGTCTTTATCAGCTAACCAGTCGGTATCCGGGGTGCCTGCAGGTTGCGTGCTGAAGGTCATGCCTTCCTGACCTTTTAACACAATCTGAATGTCGAGATAGCGGGCATGGTACTCCGCACGGCGAGCTTCGTGCGGCTCGGTCATATCTTCCGAGATAAGATAAAACAGACGATTGCCTTCGATATCGTGCTTGCCCTTTGGCGTTTCTGCCGTAACGTGTGCTTTGATATGCTCAATCGCCTGGCGTAACTCCTGGGGTAGCCACGGCTGAAGATTATGAATATTTCCGATGATCATCTTTTCCACTCCTTAATTAAAACAACGTTTCATTTCCATC
Source organism: Shigella sp. FC1567 (assembly GCF_001743015.1). NCBI lineage: Bacteria > Pseudomonadati > Pseudomonadota > Gammaproteobacteria > Enterobacterales > Enterobacteriaceae > Shigella > Shigella sp. FC1567. The sequence continues at coordinate 25,987 of NZ_MIIV01000344.1, read as the reverse complement.
GTTATACGAAAAGATGATCAATTCCGCTAGCCTTAACGCGTGAATTATTGTCTTATCACAACTTATCGGCAGGCGCGTTCCCGCCTTTCGGGTCAAGGCCCGCATCACTCCTTGAGAATAGTTTTTATCGCTTCCCCCGCCAGTGCAGCTGTTGCACAGAGTTGTTCGATGGAGTGCCCCTCCCGTGCCTTCGCAGAAAGCCCTGACATCACGGTACTCATAAAATCAGTCACACATTGTGCGCTTTGTGGATGCCGCCTGGCGATATAGTCATAAATGGTCGTTTCTGCGGCGTGATAATATTGAACGGCAATATCACGCGCTTGTGGATCATGACTATGAATGCCTTCAAGAACCATACAGCCAGCGCAGCCGCCGTTTTGGCTATATCGGCGCGCCGCTTCTTTTAATACCTCAGCCAGGCACTCCCCTACCGGACGATCATCACGAAGAATATCGGCAAGCGGAATAGCTTCCGTACCGACATATTCATTGAGTACACGGCTAAATAACCCAGCCTTATTGCCAAAAGCCGCGTAGAGGCTCGGGGGGTTAATACCAAGATAATCAGTAACTTCAGCAACACTGACAGCATCGAAACCTTTTTGGTGAAAAAGCACTTTTGCCGCAGAGACTGCCTGCTCAGGAGCGAAACGTCTGGGACGACCTGGAACGCGAGATTGTTTTTTAGTGACCATTACAAAACTTGTTGACAGAAAGTTAAAACAGTTTTGTAATGCATGTTACATAATAAATCAAGGAGTCCTTATGGGCGCTTTTACAGGTAAGACAGTTCTCATCCTCGGTGGTAGCCGTGGAATCGGTGCCGCTATCGTACGTCGTTTCGTCACCGATGGGGCCAATGTACGATTCACCTATGCGGGGTCGAAAGATGCCGCTGAACGCCTGGCACAAGAGACTGGAGCGACAGCAGTATTCACAGATAGTGCTGACAAAGACGCTGTTATTGATGTCGTTCGTAAGAGCGGCGCATTGGATATCCTGGTGGTAAATGCAGGTATTGGCGTCTTTGGCGATGCCCTGGAATTAAATGCCGACGATATTGATCGCCTTTTCAAAATCAATATTCATGCTCCTTACCATGCCTCTGTTGAAGCCGCCCGGCAGATGCCCGAAGGCGGACGCATCTTAATCATCGGCTCCGTGAATGGCGATCGTATGCCTGTTGCAGGCATGGCTGCTTATGCCGCCAGTAAATCTGCCCTGCAAGGCATGGCGCGCGGGCTGGCCCGTGATTTCGGACCGCGTGGGATCACCATCAACGTCGTCCAGCCAGGGCCAATTGATACCGACGCTAATCCCGCCAACGGGCCAATGCGCGATATGTCGCATAGTTTTATGGCCATCAAAAGACATGGGCAACCGGAAGAGGTCGCTGGTATGGTCGCATGGTTAGCAGGGCCAGAAGCCAGTTTTGTTACCGGCGCGATGCATACCATTGATGGCGCGTTTGGCGCATAACCGACTACGCTCAATTAAGCCCAGCCATTTCCCATGATGTCTGGGTTTTGTTTACTCACGTCGTCCGCTAAAAGCGGCTCCTGGTAAATATAAATCTTCTGTTCATGTCGTAAATCTTGAGGATAACCAAATGGTAGAAAGAACCGCTGTTTTCCCTGCTGGACGACATTCACTGTATGCTGAGCATCGTTATTCTGCGGCTATTCGTTCCGGCGATTTGCTGTTTGTTTCCGGGCAAGTAGGAAGTCGAGAGGACGGAACACCAGAACCCGATTTTCAGCAACAAGTCAGACTGGCCTTTGATAATTTGCATGCGACCCTGGCAGCTGCGGGATGCACTTTTGACGATATCATTGATGTTACGAGCTTTCATACCGATCCAGAAAAACAATTTGAAGACATCATGACGGTGAAAAATGAAATATTTAGCGCGCCATCTTATCCAACCTGGACGGCGGTGGGCGTTACATGGCTGGCAGGCTTTGATTTTGAAATTAAAGTGATAGCGCGCATCCCTGAGCTCTAAGCAATAGTGCTAGCCGTTCGTTTTCACACTCCGCCCTATAAGTCGGATGAATGGAATAAAATGCATATCTGATTGCGTGAAAGTGAAAAAGAAAAAAGCAGGAAATGTCTGCAATTATTGATACCGAACGACAGTTCCCCCCAGAATCACAGTAAATAAAAATGCATATATTTTAACTTTAAATTCAAATAAACCGTTTGCGCTGACAAAATATTGCATCAATTGCTTGCACCGCTTCTGACGATGAGTATAATGCCGGACAATTTGCCGGGAGGATGTATGGTTCAGTGTGTTCGACATTTTGTCTTACCGCGTCTGAAAAAAGACGCTGGCCTGCCGTTTTTCTTCCCGTTGATCACCCATTCCCAGCCCCTCAATCGAGGGGCTTTTTTTTGCCCAGGCGTCAGGAGATAAAAGATGGCTAATCCGCTATATCAGAAACATATCATTTCCATAAACGACCTTAGTCGCGATGACCTTAATCTGGTGCTGGCAACAGCGGCAAAACTGAAAGCAAACCCGCAACCAGAGCTGTTGAAGCACAAAGTCATTGCCAGCTGCTTCTTCGAAGCCTCTACCCGTACCCGCCTCTCTTTCGAAACTTCCATGCACCGCCTGGGTGCCAGCGTGGTGGGCTTCTCCGACAGCGCCAATACATCACTGGGTAAAAAGGGCGAAACGCTGGCCGATACCATTTCGGTTATCAGCACTTACGTCGATGCGATAGTGATGCGTCATCCGCAGGAAGGTGCGGCGCGCCTGGCCACCGAGTTTTCCGGCAATGTACCGGTACTGAATGCCGGTGATGGCTCCAACCAACATCCGACGCAAACCTTGCTGGACTTATTCACTATTCAGGAAACCCAGGGGCGTCTGGACAATCTCCACGTCGCAATGGTTGGTGACCTGAAATATGGCCGCACCGTTCACTCCCTGACTCAGGCGTTAGCGAAGTTCGACGGCAACCGTTTTTACTTCATCGCGCCGGACGCGCTGGCAATGCCGCAATACATTCTGGATATGCTCGATGAAAAAGGGATCGCATGGAGTCTGCACAGCTCTATTGAAGAAGTGATGGCGGAAGTAGACATCCTGTATATGACCCGCGTGCAAAAAGAGCGCCTGGACCCATCCGAATACGCCAACGTGAAAGCGCAGTTTGTTCTTCGCGCCAGCGATCTCCACAACGCCAAAGCCAATATGAAAGTACTGCATCCGCTGCCGCGTGTTGATGAAATTGCGACGGATGTTGATAAAACGCCACACGCCTGGTACTTCCAGCAGGCAGGCAACGGGATTTTCGCTCGCCAGGCGTTACTGGCACTGGTTCTGAATCGCGATCTGGTACTGTAAGGGGAAATAGAGATGACACACGATAATAAATTGCAGGTTGAAGCTATTAAACGCGGCACAGTAATTGACCATATCCCCGCCCAGATCGGTTTTAAGCTGTTGAGTCTGTTCAAGCTGACCGAAACGGATCAGCGCATCACCATTGGTCTGAACCTGCCTTCTGGCGAGATGGGCCGCAAAGATCTGATCAAAATCGAAAATACCTTTTTGAGTGAAGATCAGGTAGATCAACTGGCATTGTATGCGCCGCAAGCCACGGTTAACCGTATCGACAACTATGAAGTGGTGGGTAAATCGCGCCCCAGTCTGCCAGAGCGCATCGACAATGTGTTGGTCTGCCCGAACAGCAACTGTATCAGCCATGCCGAACCGGTTTCATCCAGCTTTGCCGTGCGAAAACGCGCCAATGACATCGCGCTCAAATGCAAATACTGTGAAAAAGAGTTTTCCCATAATGTGGTGCTGGCCAATTAATTGCGGTTGGTAATAAAAGTCTGGCTCCCTATAATGAGCCAGACTTTTTACCGCTGTAATAAAGGAGAAATCATGAGCAAAACTATCGCGACGGAAAATGCACCAGCAGCTATCGGTCCTTACGTACAGGGCGTTGATCTGGGAAATATGATCATCACCTCCGGTCAGATCCCGGTAAATCCGAAAACGGGCGAAGTACCGGCAGACGTCGCTGCACAGGCACGTCAGTCGCTGGATAACGTAAAAGCGATCGTCGAAGCCGCTGGTCTGAAAGTGGGCGACATCGTTAAAACTACCGTGTTTGTAAAAGATCTGAACGACTTCGCAACCGTAAACGCCACTTACGAAGCCTTCTTCACCGAACACAACGCCACCTTCCCGGCACGTTCTTGCGTTGAAGTTGCCCGTCTGCCGAAAGACGTAAAGATTGAGATCGAAGCGATCGCTATTCGTCGCTAATCTTGATGGAAATCCGGGCTATCATGCCCGGATTAAGTCTGATGACAAACGCAAAATCGCCTGATGCGCTACGCTTATCAGGCCTACGTGATTCCTGCAATTGATTGAATTTGTAGGCCGGATTAGGCGTTTACACCGCATCCGGCATGAACAAAACTCACTTTGTCTGCAATCTGAATCCGGGCCACCATGCCTAGTTTATTCTTTACTGCCAGCCGTAACGACGGCTATAAAATCCTTTCACCAACTGGGTTAACGTCATATACCCTGCCAGAATCGCAACCAGCCACGGGAAATAGCTTAACGGCAACGCCTGTAATTGCAGATAACTGGCCAGCGGTGAAAACGGCAATGCGATCCCGACAATCATCACGATCACGGTCATGATCATTAACGGCCACGATGCACAGCTCTGAATAAACGGCACACGGCGGGTGCGGATCATATGCACAATCAGCGTTTGCGACAGTAAGCCCACCACAAACCATCCCGACTGGAACAGCGTTTGCGTTTCCGGCGTGTTGGCATGGAATACCCACCACATCAGGCAAAACGTCAGAATATCGAAGATCGAGCTGATCGGTCCGAAGAAGATCATAAAGCGCCCCAGATCCGCCGGATTCCAACGCTGCGGCTTTTGAATTTGCTCGTCGTCGACGTTATCAAACGGGATCGCCACCTGTGACACATCGTACAGCAGGTTCTGAATAAGCAAGTGTAACGGCAACATCGGCAGGAAGGGCAAGAAAGCACTCGCCACCAGCACGCTGAACACATTACCAAAGTTAGAACTCGCCGTCATTTTGATGTATTTCAGCATGTTGGCGAAAGTGCGACGTCCCTCAATAACCCCCTCTTCCAGCACCATCAGGCTTTTTTCCAGCAGGATGATATCAGCCGCTTCACGGGCAATATCTACCGCGCCGTCCACAGAAATGCCGATATCCGCCGCGCGTAAGGCGGGCGCATCATTAATACCATCGCCCATAAAGCCAACCACATGCCCTTCGCGCTTCAGTAAGGTCACAATGCGTTCTTTATGCATCGGCGTCAGGCGGGCAAACAGCGTGGTGCGCTGTGCAAGATTTGCCAGTTCGTCGTCAGATAGCGTTTCAATATCACTACCAATGACCACCTCTCCCGCGTCCAGCCCCACTTCATGGCACACTTTCGCTGCAACTAACTCACTGTCGCCAGTAAGGATTTTTACGGTAATTCCACTCGCTTTTAATGCCTTCAGTGCCGGAGCGGTTGTCTCTTTTGGCGGATCAAGAAAAGCAATATATCCTTCGAGGATCAGGTCGGATTCATCCGCCCGCTGGTAATCTCCTTCACGCGCTGGCAGGTATTTCGTCGCCACCGCAACCACGCGCAGCCCCTGACGATTCAGCGTATCAGTAACCCGCTTAATCTTACGCAGCATGATGTCATCGAGCGGCACAATCTCGCCATTGTGACGCACCTGCGAACACACATTGAGGATTTCCTGCAATGCACCTTTGCAAACCAGCTGATGGTGCTCGGTATTTTCTGCCACTACCACCGACATCCGGCGACGCTCGAAATCAAACGGAATCTCATCGATTTTTTGCCAACGACTGGCCAGCGAGCGCGCTGACTCTTCATCCGTACCTTCGAGCACCGCTGTATCGAGCAGGTTTTTAAGTCCGGTCTGATAATGACTGTTCAACCACGCGCTATGCAGCACGCGTTCGCTGGTTTTACCGGAGATATCGGTATGATTCTCCAGCACAATTTTATCCTGCGTCAGGGTGCCGGTTTTATCAGTGCACAGAATATCCATTGCGCCAAAGTTCTGAATAGCATCCAGATGTTTGACGATCACTTTCTGTTTCGACAGCTTTACTGCGCCGCGCGCCAGCGTCGAGGTAACAATCATCGGCAACATTTCCGGCGTTAGGCCTACCGCGACCGAAAGCGCAAACAGCGCCGCTTCCCACCAGTCGCCTTTGGTGTAGCCATTGATTAACAGCACCACCGGTGCCATCACCAGCATAAAGCGAATCAGCAGCATACTGACGCGGCTGATCCCTTGCTGAAAGGCATTCGGCTCGCTTTCCTGCTCACTAACACGCCCCGCCAGTTGACCAAACCAGGTATTGGCACCTGTAGCAATCACCATTGCTTGTGCCGTGCCGCTCACCACGGTGGTGCCCATAAAACACAGCGTGTCGCACTCCAGCGGATTGCTGTGCTCCGGCTGGCGAGTGGTAGCGGCTTTTTCCACGGGCAGAGACTCACCGGTTAACGACGCCTGAGCGACGAACAGATCCCGCGCTTGCAAGATACGTAAATCTGCCGGGATCATATCCCCCGCCGCCAGTTTTATAATATCGCCGGGCACCAGCTGGTCGATCGGGATCTCCAGCCAGCCATTTTCGCCTTTGTCGTTAATTACGCGCAGCACCGTCGCGGTATTGCTGACCATCGCTTTCAGGGCATCTGCCGCTTTAGTGGAACGTGCTTCCTGAATAAAGTTCAGCAACGTAGAAATAGCGACCATTAGCGCGATAACGCCCGCAGCAAATAAATCTTCCGTGGCGTAAGAAATAGCGCCGAGAATGGTGAGTAAAATATTAAAGGGGTTGCGATAGCAGACCCATAAATGTACCCACCACGGCGACAGTTGTTGTGCGGGTAATTTATTTTCACCATGTTGTTCGCGGGCAGATTCCACTTCCGCCTGATTTAACCCTTCCGGATGGGTGTCGAACGTTTTCCACAATTCTTCTTCGGGCATCACCGCCATTTTCAGGCAATGCGCACTTAAGGACGGCGGGACCACCGTATTCACTGTCTGCTGCGCGCCAGGCAATGGATCACGATGAACCAGACGGGAAGGTAAATGGCGAATGAGCCGGGTAAAAATTTCTTTAAACATAAGGAGTCCCTCCGCACTGTCTGAAACAGTACAGAAATGTCTTCAGGCGTGGCGAAGCCTTACCTGAAGGTAATAAAGCTGAGCAGGGACGTTAAAACGTCACGGCCTTACGCATCCGGTAACGCCGTGAAAAGACGGGCTTACCGGAAAAGTTTTAATCTCCGTCGAGGGAGAGGCGTGGGATCAGGTTCCATATAACCTCCGGTAAGTGAAAAAAGCGCCGCAAATAATAAGGAGAATCCAATAATATTCGTAGCATCTATGGCGATATAATACCTGCTGGCAACTAAACCAACGATAAACCAGACTTTACCCATTGCTGAATGCACGGGTAAAGTTAGGCTCAAATAATTAAACAACACGTTACAGGACAACAGGATGCAAAATCGGCTGACCATCAAAGACATCGCGCGCTTAAGCGGCGTGGGGAAATCTACAGTTTCCCGGGTGCTGAATAACGAAAGCGGCGTGAGCCAGCGCACCCGCGAGCGTGTTGAAGCAGTGATGAATCAGCATGGATTTTCCCCTTCCCGCTCTGCGCGCGCTATGCGTGGGCAAAGCGATAAAGTGGTCGCCATCATTGTTACCCGCCTGGATTCGTTGTCAGAAAATCTCGCCGTTCAAACCATGCTGCCAGAGTTCTATGAACAAGGTTACGACCCAATCATGATGGAAAGTCAGTTTTCCCCGCAATTAGTTGCCGAACATTTGGGGGTGCTGAAACGGCGTAATATCGACGGCGTAGTGCTGTTCGGTTTTACCGGCATAACAGAAGAAATGTTAGCCCACTGGCAGTCATCGCTGGTTCTGCTGGCGCGTGACGCAAAAGGCTTTGCTTCGGTCTGTTATGACGACGAAGGGGCAATCAAGATCCTGATGCAACGGCTGTATGACCAGGGGCATCGTAATATCAGTTATCTCGGCGTGCCGCACAGTGACGTGACGACCGGTAAGCGACGTCACGAAGCCTACCTGGCGTTCTGCAAAGCGCATAAACTGCATCCCGTTGCCGCTCTGCCAGGCCTTGCTATGAAGCAAGGCTATGAGAACGTAGCAAAAGTGATTACGCCTGAAACTACCGCCTTACTGTGCGCAACCGACACGCTGGCACTTGGCGCAAGTAAATACCTGCAAGAGCAACGCATCGACACCTTGCAACTGGCGAGCGTCGGTAATACGCCGTTAATGAAATTCCTCCATCCGGAGATCGTCACCGTAGATCCCGGTTACGCCGAAGCTGGACGCCAGGCGGCCTGCCAGTTGATCGCACAGGTAACCGGGCGCAGCGAACCGCAACAAATCATCATCCCCGCCACCCTGTCCAGATCGTTTCCTGAACGATAAATTGTGATCTTCGCTGCGTTTCGGGAACGTTCCCGTTTTTAAATTTTTCCGCGCAATATATTCTGCAGCCAACCAAAAATGTCATCTGCCATGGGGCTTTATGATGAGCAAAATAAACCAAACGGATATCGATCGGTTGATTGAACTGGTCGGCGGGCGCGGCAATATTGCGACGGTGAGCCACTGTATTACTCGCCTACGCTTTGTCCTCAACCAACCGGCCAATGCCAGACCGAAAGAAATTGAGCAACTCCCCATGGTGAAAGGCTGTTTCACCAATGCCAGGCAATTTCAGGTGGTGATTGGCACCAACGTGGGTGACTACTATCAAGCACTGATAGCGTCAACCGGACAGGCGCAGGTTGATAAAGAGCAGGTAAAAAAAGCCGCCCGGCAGAATATGAAATGGCATGAGCAGTTGATCACTCATTTCGCAGAGACCTTCTTCCCGTTGCTGCCCGCGTTGATTAGCGGCGGTTTGATCCTCGGTTTTCGCAATGTGATCGGCGATTTGCCCATGAGCAACGGTCAAACGCTGGCGCAAATGTACCCTTCCCTGCAAACGATCTACGATTTTCTGTGGTTGATCGGTGAAGCGATCTTCTTCTACCTGCCGGTCGGGATTTGCTGGTCAGCGGTGAAAAAAATGGGCGGCACACCGATCCTTGGTATCGTGCTTGGCGTGACACTGGTTTCCCCCCAACTGATGAACGCTTATCTGCTCGGGCAGCAGCTGCCGGAAGTGTGGGACTTTGGCATGTTCAGCATCGCCAAAGTGGGCTATCAGGCGCAGGTGATCCCGGCACTGTTAGCCGGGCTGGCGCTGGGCGTTATTGAAACTCGCCTTAAACGCATCGTGCCAGATTACCTCTATCTGGTGGTGGTGCCCGTCTGTTCGCTGATCCTCGCGGTGTTCCTCGCCCATGCGCTGATTGGTCCGTTTGGTCGCATGATTGGCGATGGCGTTGCCTTTGCGGTACGTCACCTGATGACCGGCAGCTTTGCTCCGATTGGCGCGGCATTGTTTGGCTTCCTGTACGCCCCGCTGGTGATCACCGGGGTACACCAGACCACGCTTGCTATTGATTTGCAGATGATTCAAAGCATGGGTGGTACGCCAGTGTGGCCACTGATTGCGCTGTCGAATATCGCTCAGGGCTCCGCCGTGATCGGCATTATCATTTCCAGCCGCAAGCACAATGAACGCGAGATCTCCGTGCCTGCGGCGATCTCCGCCTGGCTTGGGGTCACTGAGCCTGCAATGTACGGCATCAACCTGAAATATCGCTTCCCGATGCTGTGCGCGATGATTGGTTCTGGTCTGGCAGGATTGCTATGCGGCCTGAACGGCGTTATGGCGAATGGCATCGGCGTAGGCGGCCTGCCGGGAATTCTCTCGATTCAACCGAACTACTGGCAGGTGTTTGCGCTGGCAATGGCTATCGCCATCATCATCCCGATTGTACTCACCTCGTTTATCTATCAGCGGAAATACCGCCTGGGCACGCTGGACATTGTTTAATTTTCTTCGGGGCGCAATTGCGCCCCCTCGCATTTGCAGGAATAACGTAATGACTAATCCTCCCCACTGGTGGCAAAACGGCGTTATCTACCAGATTTATCCAAAGAGTTTTCAGGACACCACGGGTAGCGGTACCGGCGATTTACGTGGCGTTATCCAACGCCTGGACTATCTGCATAAACTGGGCGTTGATGCCATCTGGCTAACCCCCTTTTATGTCTCTCCCCAGGTCGATAACGGTTACGACGTAGCGAACTATACGGCGATTGATCCCACCTACGGCACGCTGGACGATTTTGACGAACTGGTGACGCAGGCAAAATCGCGCGGGATTCGTATCATTCTCGATATGGTGTTTAACCATACCTCTACCCAACATGCCTGGTTTCGCGAGGCGCTGAACAAAGAAAGCCCTTACCGCCAGTTTTATATCTGGCGCGATGGAGAACCAGAAACGCCACCGAACAACTGGCGTTCAAAATTTGGCGGTAGTGCGTGGCGCTGGCATGCGGAAAGCGAACAGTACTATTTGCATCTCTTTGCACCAGAACAGGCGGATCTCAACTGGGAGAATCCAGCGGTACGCGCAGTGCTGAAAAAAGTCTGTGAGTTCTGGGCCGATCGTGGGGTCGACGGGTTGCGCCTGGATGTGGTGAATCTGATCTCCAAAGACCCGCGTTTCCCTGATGACCTGGATGGCGACGGGCGTCGCTTCTACACCGACGGGCCACGAGCACACGAGTTTTTGCACGAGATGAACCGCGATGTGTTTACGCCACGCGGGTTAATGACCGTAGGTGAAATGTCCTCCACCAGCCTTGAGCATTGCCAGCGATACGCGGCACTGACAGGCAGTGAATTGTCGATGACCTTTAATTTTCATCACCTGAAGGTCGATTATCCCGGTGGTGAAAAATGGACGCTGGCTAAACCTGACTTTGTGGCGTTGAAAACATTGTTCCGCCACTGGCAACAAGGAATGCACAACGTAGCATGGAATGCCTTGTTCTGGTGTAACCACGATCAGCCGCGCATTGTTTCTCGCTTTGGTGATGAAGGTGAATACCGCGTGCCTGCGGCAAAAATGCTGGCGATGGTGCTGCATGGCATGCAGGGAACGCCGTATATCTACCAGGGCGAAGAGATTGGCATGACCAACCCGCATTTCACGCGCATTACTGACTATCGCGACGTAGAGAGCCTCAATATGTTTGCCGAGCTGCGCAACGATGGTCGTGATGCCGACGAGTTATTGGCAATCCTCGCCAGTAAATCCCGTGACAACAGCCGCACGCCCATGCAATGGAGCAACGGCGATAATGCCGGATTTACGGCTGGCGAACCGTGGATTGGCCTGGGTGATAACTATCAACAAATCAACGTAGAAGCCGCGCTGGCCGATGATTCCTCGGTGTTTTACACCTACCAAAAGTTAATCGCACTGCGTAAGCAGGAAGCCATCCTGACATGGGGCAATTACCAGGATCTGCTGCCAAACAGCCCTGTATTGTGGTGCTATCGCCGTGAATGGAAGGGGCAAACCTTGCTGGTCATTGCCAACCTTAGCCGTGAGATCCAACCCTGGCAGCCAGGGCAAATGCGCGGCAACTGGCAGCTTGTGATGCATAACTACGAAGAAGCCTCACCACAACCCTGTGCCATGAATTTACGGCCTTTTGAGGCTGTCTGGTGGTTACAGAAGTAAATCTTCCCTAAGCCCCGGTAATGCCGGTCATTCCGGGGTTTTGTCTGTCAGCATGTTGTTTTTGTTTATTTTTCAACCAGCAAATTCATTAAAAAATTTACATAACGCTGTAGCGCCCGTCATCCGTACGCTCTGCTTTTTACTTTGAGCTACATCAAAAAAAGTTCAAACATCCTTGATGCAAAGCACTATATATAGACTTTAAAATGCGTCCCAACCCAATATGTTGTATTAATCGACTATAATTGCTACTACAGCTCCCCACGAAAAAGGTGCGGCGTTGTGGAAAAGCGGATGGCGATTGCGGAAAGCACCGGAAAACGAAACGAAAAAACCGGAAAACGCCTTTCCCAATTTCTGTGGATAACCTGTTCTTAAAAATATGGAGCGATCATGACACCGCATGTGATGAAACGAGACGGCTGCAAAGTGCCGTTTAAATCAGAGCGCATCAAAGAAGCGATTCTGCGTGCAGCTAAAGCAGCGGAAGTCGATGATGCCGATTATTGCGCCACTGTTGCTGCAGTTGTCAGCGAGCAGATGCAGGGCCGCAACCAGGTGGATATCAATGAGATCCAGACCGCTGTTGAAAACCAGCTGATGTCAGGTCCATACAAACAACTGGCTCGTGCTTACATCGAGTACCGTCACGATCGCGACATTGAACGTGAAAAACGCGGTCGCCTGAATCAGGAGATCCGTGGTCTGGTCGAGCAGACCAACGCCTCGTTACTCAACGAAAACGCCAACAAAGACAGCAAGGTGATTCCAACCCAGCGCGACCTGCTGGCCGGGATCGTGGCTAAACACTATGCACGTCAGCACCTGCTGCCGCGTGACGTGGTGCAGGCACATGAGCGTGGCGATATTCACTATCACGATCTCGATTACTCGCCGTTCTTCCCGATGTTCAACTGCATGTTGATCGACCTGAAAGGCATGCTGACCCAGGGCTTTAAGATGGGGAACGCCGAGATTGAACCGCCGAAGTCGATCTCTACGGCAACCGCTGTAACTGCGCAGATTATTGCTCAGGTCGCCAGCCATATTTATGGCGGCACAACCATTAACCGTATCGATGAAGTGCTGGCACCGTTTGTCACCGCCAGCTACAACAAACATCGCAAGACCGCAGAAGAGTGGAACATCCCGGACGCCGAAGGCTACGCTAACTCTCGTACCATTAAAGAGTGCTACGATGCCTTCCAGTCGCTGGAGTACGAAGTAAACACCCTGCACACCGCCAACGGTCAGACGCCGTTTGTAACCTTTGGTTTTGGTCTGGGCACCAGCTGGGAGTCGCGCCTGATTCAGGAATCTATCCTGCGTAACCGTATCGCAGGCCTCGGTAAAAACCGTAAAACTGCGGTGTTCCCGAAACTGGTGTTTGCGATTCGCGATGGCCTGAACCATAAAAAAGGCGATCCGAACTACGACATCAAACAGCTGGCGCTGGAGTGCGCAAGCAAGCGCATGTATCCGGATATCCTGAACTACGATCAGGTAGTGAAAGTCACCGGTTCGTTTAAAACTCCGATGGGCTGCCGCAGCTTCCTCGGCGTGTGGGAAAATGAAAACGGCGAGCAGATCCACGATGGTCGTAACAACCTCGGCGTGATCAGCCTGAACCTGCCGCGTATTGCTCTGGAAGCAAAAGGCGATGAAGCCACCTTCTGGAAGCTGCTGGATGAACGTCTGGTGCTGGCACGTAAGGCGCTGATGACCCGTATCGCTCGTCTCGAAGGCGTGAAAGCGCGCGTGGCCCCGATCCTCTATATGGAAGGTGCTTGTGGCGTGCGTCTCAATGCTGACGATGATGTTTCTGAAATCTTCAAAAACGGTCGTGCGTCTATTTCGCTGGGTTACATCGGCATCCACGAAACCATTAACGCGCTGTTCGGCGGCGAGCATGTTTACGACAACGAGCAGCTTCGCGCGAAAGGTATCGCCATTGTTGAACGTCTGCGTCAGGCAGTGGATCAGTGGAAGGAAGAAACGGGTTATGGTTTCAGTCTCTACAGCACGCCGAGTGAAAACCTGTGCGACCGCTTCTGCCGTCTCGATACTGCTGAGTTTGGCGTGGTGCCGGGCGTGACCGATAAAGGTTACTACACCAACAGTTTCCACCTCGATGTGGAGAAGAAGGTGAACCCGTACGACAAGATCGACTTTGAAGCGCCTTACCCGCCGCTGGCGAACGGTGGTTTCATTTGCTACGGCGAGTATTCAAACATTCAGCACAACCTGAAGGCGCTGGAAGATGTCTGGGATTACAGCTATCAGCATGTACCGTATTACGGCACCAATACACCGATTGATGAGTGCTACGAGTGTGGCTTTACCGGTGAGTTCGAGTGCACCAGCAAAGGCTTCACCTGCCCGAAATGTGGTAACCATGACGCCTCCCGTGTGTCGGTAACTCGCCGCGTGTGCGGATATTTAGGTAGCCCGGATGCACGTCCGTTTAACGCCGGCAAGCAGGAAGAAGTTAAGCGCCGCGTTAAACATTTGGGAAATGGGCAGATAGGTTGATCTGCACTAAGCAAATGCCGGATGTGATGTGAAAGCGTCGCATCCGCGTTGATTGCCGGATGCGGCGTAAACGCCTTATCCGGCCTACATTTGGCAACGGCTGTAGGCCTGATAAGACGCGACAGCGTCGCATCAGGCATTGATTACCGGATGCAGTCTACACGCGGACTGATAAGCCAGGCGAAATAATGAATTATCATCAGTACTATCCTGTCGACATCGTCAACGGCCCCGGCACTCGTTGCACTCTGTTTGTCTCCGGGTGTGTTCATGAATGCCCCGGTTGCTATAACAAAAGCACATGGCGGGTAAATTCCGGTCAGCCATTTACTAAAGCAATGGAAGACCAGATCATTAACGATCTGAATGACACTCGTATCAAACGCCAGGGTATTTCCCTCTCCGGCGGCGATCCGCTGCATCCGCAAAACGTGCCGGATATTCTGAAACTGGTACAACGCATCCGCGCCGAGTGTCCGGGTAAAGACATCTGGGTGTGGACAGGCTATAAACTCGACGAACTCAACGCAGCGCAAATGCAGGTTGTTGATTTGATTAACGTGCTGGTCGACGGCAAATTTGTGCAGGATTTAAAAGACCCTTCCCTGATCTGGCGCGGCAGCAGCAATCAGGTGGTGCATCATTTGCGATGATAAGTTCCCTGTTACCTGAGTGCAGGCAACAGGGAAATGAGGAATTAACGATACTTCTGGTGATAGGCGTTGCGGGTCGTTTTCAGTTGCTCTGCGGCAGCCTGCGCTTCTTTTACTTTACCTTCATTTGCCAGCTTCAGCGCGTCGTCAATCTGACCGACCAGAATATCGAAACCGTGACGGAAGTCTTTCATCTCCGGGCTGTCCGGTGATTTGCCTTCGAGCTTCGGCGGCGTTGCTTTTTGCGCATCCAGCGCTGCGGCGCGCATCTTCGTTAACGCGTCTTTGACTTGCGCCGCGTTATCGGCTTTTTCGACCACTTTTAAATTGTCGTTGAGGGTTTCCATATTGTCTTCAAGATCAGCGGCAAACGACGCCGAACTGAATACCAACGAGGAGACTGCAAGAATAGCTAACAGGCTTTTTCGCATTGCTCACTTCCTTTTTTATTTACACTTCATCATTCACACTGCCTCATCGACGACTACGCTCATTCGACCGGGTCACGTACTGCGAGTACGCTCCCCGGCCCTCATTCACTTTCCGTCTCGATGCAGTGCGAATGATTTTGTGTAATTTTTTAGTTTATAGCGCGACAGGTCGCGCCAGTTTTTTTTACTGTCCGGCGATTTTCATCTCCGGCAACAGCACAGAACCACACTGTATATTACTGCGTGTTTCAATATCGTTACCGACGGTGACAATATTGCGCCACATATCTTTTAAATTACCTGCGATGGTGATTTCGCTAACCGGATACTGAATTTCGCCGTTTTCTACCCAGAAGCCCGCCGCACCACGGGAATAATCACCGGTAATTGCACTCACGCCCTGGCCCATCAATTCCGTCACCACCAGCCCGGTGCCCATCTCTTTGAGCATCTGCTCGAAGCTTAGACCTTGTCCGGCAATCCGCCAGTTGTGAATACCGCCCGCATGTCCGGTGCTTTTCAGCCCCAGTTTTCGCGCCGAATAGCTGGTCAGCAGCCACTGAGTCAGGATGCCATCTTTAATAATATCGCGACGCTCGGTGCGCACACCTTCGCTGTCGAATGGCGTCGACGCAGCCCTTTCAGCAGATGCGGATGCTCTTCAATGGTCAGCCAGTCCGGCAGAATTTGTTTACCCAGCGAATCCAGCAGGAAGGTAGATTTACGGTAAACCGATCCACCCGCTATCGCCCCCACCAGATGGCCAAAAAGCCCGGTTGCCACTTCATTGGCAAAAATGACCGGCGCTTTCATGGTGGAGAGTTTACGCGGTGACAGGCGCGATAAAGTACGGCGAGCACAGTCGACCCCAACCCACTCTGGCGTTTGCAGATCGCTCATCGCACGACCAATGGTGTAGGCGTAATCACGCTCCATATCGCCATTTTCTTCGGCAATTACACAGCTGGAGAGCGAATGACGCGTTGAGCAGTAACCCTGCAACATGCCGTGGCTGTTGCCAAAAACTTTGACACCGTAGTGGCTGTTAAAGCTGCCACCTTCGGTATTGGTGATGCGTTTGTCCGCCTGCAATGCCGCCTGTTCTGCGCGGGCCGCCAGTTCAATGGCTTCATCCGGGGAAACTTCCGCAGGGTGGAACAAGTCGAGATCTGGTGCGTCAAAGGCCAGCAGCTCTTTGTCTGCCACGCCGGCACAGGGATCTGGCGAGGTATAACGGGCAATATCCAGCGCCGCCTGTACAGTACGGGCAATGGCCTGCGGGCTTAAATCGGTGGATGATGCGCTACCTTTGCGGTTCTGGTGATAAACAGTGATCCCCAGCGCGCCATCGCTATTGAATTCAACATTCTCCACTTCACCATAACGCGTGCTTACGCTAATGCCGGTGGTCTTGCTGACGGCAACTTCCGCACCGTCCGATTTGCCTGAGGCCAACTCCAGCGCAGTGGAAACTGCTTCTTCCAGAATCTTGCGCTGCGCTTCAACTTGAGAGATTACTTTCATTGCAAGTGCCATAATGTAGAGAGTTTCTCTGAAGTCTAACAGAGAACCGTTTTTCAGTGCGCATCTTAACTGGTAACATTAGCCTCTTTTTTTAAGGAGCCTGAGATGACTAAGCAGCCCGAAGACTGGCTCGACGACGTTCCCGGTGATGACATCGAAGACGAAGACGATGAAATTATCTGGGTCAGTAAAAGTGAAATTAAACGTGATGCCGAGGAGCTAAAACGCCTTGGCGCGGAAATTGTTGATCTGGGGAAAAACGCGCTGGATAAGATCCCGTTAGATGCGGATCTGCGCGCGGCTATTGAGCTCGCCCAGCGTATTAAGATGGAAGGTCGCCGCCGCCAGTTGCAGCTCATCGGTAAGATGCTGCGCCAGCGCGATGTAGAACCGATCCGTCAGGCGCTGGATAAGCTGAAAAACCGTCACAACCAGCAGGTGGTGCTGTTCCATAAACTGGAAAACCTGCGCGATCGTCTGATCGATCAAGGTGATGACGCCATCGCTGAGGTATTAAATCTGTGGCCCGATGCCGATCGTCAGCAACTGCGTACTCTGATCCGCAACGCGAAGAAAGAGAAAGAAGGGAATAAGCCGCCGAAATCCGCACGCCAGATTTTCCAGTATCTGCGCGAACTGGCGGAGAATGAAGAGTAATTTTCGTTGTTGATGTGAGTATGGTTTGCCGGATGCGGCGTAAACGCCTTATCCGGCAATGCTATCTCAGGCTGAGGCCGAATTACTGCGCAGCTTCCGCCTTCTTCGCCAGACCATCCAGCAGTTTCTGATGGATCCCACCAAAACCGCCGTTGCTCATCACCAGAATATGGTCGCCAGGCTGAGCGGTTTTCACCACCATATCTGCCAGCGTATCCACATCGCCACTCCAGTGTGCAGGCTGAACGCAGGCTTCTGCCACTTCTGCCACCTGCCACGGAATATGCGCCGGTTGCAGCAGGAAGACTTCATCGGCACGACCTAATGAAGGTGCCAAATCGTCTTTGCAGATCCCCATTTTCATGGTATTCGAGCGCGGTTCCAGCACAGCAATAATGCGCGCTGTACCACCAACTTTGCCACGCAGCGCCGCCAGCGTTGCCAGAATCGCCGTCGGGTGATGGGCAAAATCGTCATATACCGTGACGCCATTCGCTTCACCACGCAACTCCAGACGGCGACGAGCATTAATAAACGAACCCAGCGCGTTAGCGGTATCTGCCGGCGCTACGCCAACATGGCGGGCCGCCGCAATCGCCATCAGGCCATTATGCATATTATGTTCGCCTACCAGCGACCATTTCACTTCGCCCACTTTTTCGCCATCCAGCAAGACTTCCCATTCGGAAGCATCAGTGGTCAGCTTTTTCGCCTGCCAGTGCCCCTGCTCACCCACCAGCTCCTGCTCGCTCCAGCAGCCCATCGCCATGGTCTGTTTCAGGTTGATGTCATTTTCCGGCCAGATAATACGGCCCTGCCCCGGAACGATACGCACCAGATGGTGGAACTGTTTCTGGATCGCTTTCAGGTCGTCAAAGATATCGGCGTGATCGAACTCAAGGTTGTTGAGGATCAGCGTACGCGGGCAGTAATGGACAAATTTAGAGCGTTTGTCGAAGAAGGCGCAGTCGTACTCATCCGCTTCGATAACAAAGAAGTCGCTTTCGCCCAGACGCGCCGAAACCTCAAAGTTCCCCGGCACACCGCCGATCACAAATCCCGGTTTGTAACCACACTGTTCCAGAATCCAGGTCGCCATTCCCGCGGTGGTGGTTTTGCCGTGTGTACCGGCAACGGCCAGCACCCAGCGGTCGCGCAGCACAAAATCGTGCAGCCACTGTGGACCTGACATATAAGGGATGTTTTTTTCCAGTACCGCTTCCACACACGGATTTCCACGGGTCATGGCGTTGCCAATAATCACCAGATCCGGCTGCGGATCGAGCTGGCTGGCATCGTAACCCTGAATCAGTTCAATGCCTTGCTTCTCAAGTAAGGTGCTCATCGGCGGATACACATTGGCGTCCGAACCCGTTACTTCATGGCCTAACTGGCGCGCCAGCATCGCCAGACCGCCCATAAACGTGCCACAAATTCCTAAAATATGAATGCGCATACGTCACTATCCTTTTTTAATCTGCCGCTCATTTTACGCATATGTCGGGCAAGTGAGAAACGCATTTCAGGATAATCCGTAATTTGCTGGCGCGATTCACCTGAGCGCAACATTGAGATTATTTGTTAAGATTGTTGCGGTCGCTTTACTCCATAAACATTGCAGGGAAAGTTTTATGAAAACGTTAGGTGAATTTATTGTCGAAAAGCAGCACGAGTTTTCTCATGCTACCGGTGAGCTCACTGCTTTGCTGTCGGCAATAAAACTGGGCGCCAAGATTATCCATCGCGATATCAACAAAGCAGGACTGGTTGATATCCTGGGTGCCAGCGGTGCTGAGAACGTGCAGGGCGAGGTTCAGCAAAAACTCGACTTGTTCGCTAATGAAAAACTGAAAGCCGCACTGAAAGCACGCGATATCGTTGCAGGCATTGCCTCTGAAGAAGAAGATGAGATTGTTGTCTTTGAAGGCTGTGAACATGCAAAATACGTGGTGCTGATGGACCCACTGGATGGCTCGTCCAACATCGATGTTAACGTCTCTGTCGGTACCATTTTCTCCATCTACCGCCGAGTTACGCCCGTCGGCACGCCGGTAACGGAAGAAGATTTCCTCCAGCCTGGTAACAAACAGGTTGCGGCAGGTTACGTGGTATACGGCTCCTCTACCATGCTGGTTTACACCACCGGATGCGGTGTTCACGCCTTTACTTACGATCCTTCGCTGGGCGTTTTCTGCCTGTGCCAGGAACGGATGCGCTTCCCGGAGAAAGGCAAAACCTACTCCATCAACGAAGGAAACTACATTAAGTTTCCGAACGGGGTGAAGAAGTACATTAAATTCTGCCAGGAAGAAGATAAATCCACCAACCGCCCGTATACCTCACGTTATATCGGTTCACTGGTTGCGGATTTCCACCGTAACCTGCTGAAAGGCGGTATTTATCTCTACCCAAGCACCGCCAGCCACCCGGACGGCAAACTGCGTTTGCTTTATGAGTGCAACCCGATGGCATTCCTGGCGGAACAAGCGGGCGGTAAAGCGAGCGATGGCAAAGAGCGTATTCTGGATATCATCCCGGAAACTCTGCACCAGCGCCGTTCGTTCTTTGTCGGCAACGACCATATGGTTGAAGATGTCGAACGCTTTATCCGTGAGTTCCCGGACGCGTAATCTCCTGCGCTCTCCACACGGAGAGGCATTTTTATCGCTGCGCAATGTTGACTCTTGTCACTGGCGAACTCTGACGATTCTCCCACAGCACCGTTAACCCACGCTGTAATGCTATAAAAATAAACAACAAAATACCGATGGCGATTTTCGTCCACCAGGAACTCAGCGTGCCGTCAAAGTTGATGTAAGTCTGGATCAGTCCCTGAATTGCCACGCCAAAAAGCGTCCCAAGCACCGTCCCGACGCCACCACTTAACAACGTACCGCCAATCACCACCGACGCGATGGCGTCCAGTTCCACACCTACGCCCGCCAGTGCATATCCGGCCTGGGTATAAATCGAGAAGACAATCCCCGCCAGTGTTGCCAGTCCGGTGGAGAGCATATAAATGCGAATAGTAGTGCTGCGAGTAGAAATCCCCATCAGGTTCGCCGACGTCGCGTTGCCGCCAATAGCGTACACCTGATTGCCAAAACGGGTACGATGCGCAAGGAAAATACCGATAACCACCACCGCCAGCATCAACAGCCCCATCGCACTAAGGCGACCGCCGCCGGGGATTTTCCACGCAAGGCTTGAGAGCGTGTCATAAATGGGATGGTTTATCGGAATCGACTCTTCCGAAACGAGATAGCTGACGCCGCGCAAAAAGAACATCCCCGCAAGCGTAATGATAAATGCCGGGATCTTCAGGGCGTCGATCAGAAGCCCCATAAATGCGCCGAAGGCACAGCCCATCACCAGCACTAGCGGAAACGCCAGCAGCGGCGAGAGGCCGAAATCGCCAACCACTTTTGCCAGAAACACGCCAGTAAAGGCGATCACCGAACCGACGGAGAGATCGATACCGCCAGAGAGGATCACAAAGGTCATACCAACGGCAATAATCCCCAGAAAAGCGTTATCGGTCAGGATATTGCAGATCACTCTTGTGGAAGCAAAACCGGGAAACTGCGTCAGGCAGTAGAAATAGCCCAGCACAAAGACGCCGATGGTGATCATCAGTGGCAAATTACGTTTTATCACGGCTACGTACTCCTTTAATCAGACTGATAAAGCGTTGCGACTGGACAATCAGCACGCAAAGCACCACCACCGCTTTCACCACCTGGTTCATCTCCGGTGGAAAGCCCGAAAGCAAAATTCCGGTGTTCATCCCCTGAATAATCAGCGCCCCCACTACCGAGAGCAGCAGGTTAAAGCGCCCGCCCATCAGCGATCCGCCGCCAATCACCACCGCGAGAATGGCGTCCAGCTCCAGCCATAATCCGGCGTTGTTGGCATCGGCACCGCGAATATCCGCCGCCACGATAATGCCCGCAATCGCCGCACACAGCCCGCTCAACACATAAGTGAGCATGACGATGATCCGCGTGTTTACCCCGGCATTTTTTGCCGCCCGAATGTTGATACCAACGGCTTCGATAAACATCCCCAGTGCCGTTTTGCGGGTCAACAGCCAGAACAGGAGAAGCGTCAGTACCGCAATAATGACTGGCGTTGGCAGGAACAACAGCGATCCACTGCCAAACCATGAGAGATCCGGCGAGTTAAACGTGACGATCTGTCCGGAGGTGATCAGTTGCGCCACGCCGCGCCCGGCGACCATCAGGATCAGGGTGGCGACAAATGGCTGAATTTTGAGGATCGCTACCAGTATGCCGTTCCACAATCCCGCCAGGATGCCGGTGCCTAGGGCGCTTAACAAAACAATCGGCAGGCTGACTTCCGCGACCGTCATCGCAGCCGTTGTGGCTCCGGCGATAGCCATCACCGCCCCTACGGAGAGATCAATCCCACCGGTGGCGATCACCAGCGTCATACCAATCGCCAGTAACGCAACGGGGGCTGCACGGTTAAGAATGTCTATGGGGCTACCGAACAAACGCCCATCCTGAAGCACTACCTGCCAGAAATGCGGGGCTACCAGGCTGTCGACCAGCAGCACCAGCAATAGTGCTACCAGCTGCGGCATCCCCGTCGGCCAGCGAAAGCGCCTTTTTGGCGTAGTGGTGTCCGGAAGAGATTGAGGCATCACACTGTTCTCCTTACGCCGCAATGGCGTTCATGATAGCCGGAACGGAAAGCTCTGCCAGCCGGATCTCCGCCACCTGTTTGCGATCGCGCATGATGATCACCCGGTCGGCATAGCCCACCAGTTCTTCCAGTTCGGAGGAGATCACCAGCAGCGCCAGACCATCGGCGCATAGCGTTTCAATCAGGCGGATGATCTCGGCGTGGGCACCAACATCAATGCCACGGGTTGGCTCATCGAGGATCAGAAATTGCGGTCGGGTCAGTAGCCAACGTGAAAGCAACACTTTTTGCTGATTGCCGCCGGAGAGAAATTCAATCGGTTGTTCAGTTGAAGGTGTGCGAATGCCAAGCTGGCGGATAAAGCGTTCGGCAATCTCTTGCTGCTCTTTGCGGGAAATAGGTCGTAGCCAGCCGCGCTGGGCCTGGAGAGCGAGGATGATATTTTCCCGCACCGAGGCGGCAGCGATGATGCCATCGGTTTTCCTGTCTTCCGGGCAGAAGCCGATGCCCAGTACCGAAGCCTGATGTGGCGATCGCAGGTTTTGCGGTTTGCCTTTGATCAACGCCGTGCCGCTGTCAGCAGGTTTGATACCGAAGATCACTTCGGCGGTTTCGGTACGTCCGGATCCCAGCAAGCCTGCCAGGCCGACGATCTCGCCGGGGCGCACTTCGAGATCAAACGGTGCTATCGTTCCTTTTTTGCCGTAATTTTTGAACGCGGCAACGGGTTTGTCGCTCAACAATGTTCGCCCGGCACGCTGTAGCGCGTGGGTATCCAGCTCGCGCCCCAGCATCATTTTTACCAGTTCGATCTGCGGTAGCTCGCGCGTTTCCCGACAGCCTACGAAACTGCCGTTGCGTAAAACGGTGATCCGATCGCTGACCTGATAGCTCTGATCGAGAAAGTGAGTGACAAAGATCAGGCTGACGCCGCGATCGCGCAACTGACGCATCAGGCCAAATAATAGCTCCACTTCCTAGGTGTCGAGGCTGGCGGTGGGTTCATCGAGGATCAGCACTTTGGCGGAGAGATCGATAGCCCGGCAAATGGCGACGATTTGCTGCATCGCGACTGAAAAGCGGTTGAGCGGTTCGCGCACGTCGAGGGAGAAACCGTAAGATGCCATCAGTTCGGTGGCGCGCTTTTCCATCTCTTTGCGGCGTAGAAGGCCGAAGCGTTTGGGTTCGCGGCCTATAAATAGATTATCAGCGACCGACATATTGGGTAGCAGGTTGACTTCCTGATAGACGGTGCCAATGCCGAGTTGTTGCGCGTGGGCGGTATTTTTCGGTGAGATAACCTGGCCTTCCAGCCAGATGGTGCCGCGATCGGCGTGGTATACACCAGTTAATGCTTTGATTAGCGTTGATTTTCCCGCCCCGTTTTCACCGAGCAGCGCCATGATTTCGCCACGGCGCAGGCTGAAATCAACGTTGTCTAACGCTTTGACGCCGGGGAAAAATTTACTTAATCCTTCGGTGCGGAGGATTTCCTGGTGTTGGTCGGTCGTCATGGTTTCCCCCGGTGTAAAGCGTGCTCCCAGTAGGCATGATAAGACGCGGTAAGCGTCGCATCAGGCTTCAGTGCACCATCGCCGGATGCGGCGCGAGCGCCTTATCCGGCCTACGAATCGGCATCAGGCATAGCAACCCTCAATACCCCATATTTTTCTTCTTCTCTAACTCTTCTTTTGCGGTATCAGGCAGGTAAAGGGTGGATTTGGTTAACGTCAGCTTTTCAGGCATGGTGCCGTCTTTTTTGTATTTCTCCAGCGCGTCAAAAGCGGGTCCCGCCATATTCGGCGTCAGTTCAACACTGGCGTTCGCTTCGCCATCAATCATCGCTTTGTAGATATCCGGTACGCCATCGATAGAACCTGTCAGAATATCTTTGCCCGGTTTCAGGCCCGCTTCTTTAATTGCCTGAATTGCACCAATCACCATGTCGTCGTTATGGGCGTAAACCATGCAGATGTTTTTGCCGTTGTTTTCCGCTTTGATAAAGCTCTCCATGACTTCTTTGCCTTTACTGCGGGTGAAGTCACCTGACTGCGAGCGGATAATTTTGATATTTGGCGCATTCTTAATGGCTTCGGCAAAGCCTTTCTTACGGTCAATGGCGACGCTGGCCCCAACGGTGCCCTGCAGCTCCACCACGTTGCATGGTTTGCCATTCACTTCTTTTACCAGCCAGTCACCGATCAACTTACCTTCGAGGATGTTGTCGGCAGTAACGGTGGTCATATAGAGAGATTTGTCTTTCACATCGATGGAACGGTCGAGCAAGAAGACCGGGATTTCGGCATCTTTCGCCTCTTTTAATACCGGTTCCCAACCCGTCGCAACCACTGGAGCGATAAAGATCGCATCCACCCCTTGTGCAACGAAGGAACGTACCGCTTTAATCCGGTTTTCCTGCTTTTGCTGACCATCGGCAATTTTCAACGTAATTCCGCGTTTTTCGGCCTCACTTTTCGCCACATTGGTTTCTGCGGCGCGCCAGCCGGATTCCGATCCGACCTGCGAAATCCTACGGTTAATGGAGCGGCCAACGCCATAGACGACATGGCTGCCGAGACTGCAGAGACTACAAGTAAGCGTTTCCACATAGGGTTGTCCTCGTCGGGGTAATTATTATTGGTGAAAAGATGTTCGCGAAAAAACTATAGACAATTCGTTATGTAACGGATTGCGTTACATCACACTTCAAAAAAGTAAATAAAACGTTAATCACAAGTTTGTAATCGCTTTCATCTCACTATGAAAAATGCGGCTACGGTTATGGATTTTCCTGCTCTGTATACCGTCTTAAAACTGGCGAAAAAGGAAAATGAAGACGAAAACAAGCAAAGACATTCGGCGCGAGTTGGCTATAATACTCGGCACTTGTTTGCCACATATTTTTAAAGGAAACAGACATGAGCTTACTCAACGTCCCTGCGGGTAAAGATCTGCCGGAAGACATCTACGTTGTTATTGAGATCCCGGCTAACGCAGATCCGATCAAATACGAAATCGACAAAGAGAGCGGCGCACTGTTCGTTGACCGCTTCATGTCCACCGCGATGTTCTATCCGTGCAACTACGGTTACATCAACCACACCCTGTCTCTGGACGGTGACCCGGTTGACGTACTGGTCCCGACTCCGTACCCGCTGCAGCCTGGTTCTGTGATCCGTTGCCGTCCGGTTGGCGTTCTGAAAATGACCGACGAAGCCGGTGAAGATGCGAAACTGGTTGCGGTTCCGCACAGCAAGCTGAGCAAAGAATACGATCACATTAAAGACGTAAACGATCTGCCTGAACTGCTGAAAGCGCAAATCGCTCACTTCTTCGAGCACTACAAAGACCTCGAAAAAGGCAAGTGGGTGAAAGTTGAAGGTTGGGAAAACGCAGAAGCCGCTAAAGCTGAAATCGTTGCTTCCTTCGAGCGCGCAAAGAATAAATAAGTTCTTCTAGCGCAATAACCCTGAACGCCGGGCTTCGGTTAGTAAGGGTTTTTTTATGCCCGCGATAAATAAACTCTCTATTCCACCATCATTATTCTCAGCGGTTGCAAGGCTTGAACGGTAAGAACAAGCAAACCCGACCACCATTTTGCTGTTCATAGCCACTTGCTGGAAGTTAGACTGGCCCCCTGAATCTCCAGACAACCAGTATCACTTAAATAAGTGATAGTCTTAATACTAGTTTTTAGACTAGTCATTGGAGTACAGATGATTGATGTCTTAGGGCCGGAGAAACGCAGACGGCGT
>NZ_MIIV01000343.1:0-723 GCF_001743015.1 Shigella sp. FC1567 | reverse complement strand
GCTGTTTTACGCGTATGACAGGATACGGAGGACGGTTGTGGCGCACGTCTTCGGTGAACGCACTCTGGCCACACTGGAGCGTCTTCTGAGCCTGCTGTCGGCCTTTGAGGTCGTGGTATGGATGACGGATGGCTGGCCGCTGTATGAATCACGCCTGAAGGGAAAGCTGCACGTTATCAGCAAGCGTTACACTCAGCGCATTGAGCGACATAATCTGAATCTGAGACAACATCTGGCAAGGCTGGGACGGAAGTCACTGTCGTTCTCAAAATCGGTGGAGCTGCATGACAAGGTCATCGGGCATTATCTGAACATAAAACACTATCAGTAAGTTGGAGTCATTACCCGAAAATAGTAGTTACAAGAGAACGACTGAAACTAAAGACTGAGGTGTACTGGCAATAGCGGACACTACCATTTGTTCTTTTTTTAAGCAGCCATCTGATGATATTTTTCCCTGAAGGCTGCCGGGGAGATATTCCCCAGACGAGAGTGACGACGCTGACGATTGTAGAAAATCTCAATGTATTCCCGTATTACTGAGATGGCTTCATCCCGGTTATTAAAACGATAGTGGCTCAGGCTCTCATTTTTCAGCGTTCCCCAGAAGCTTTCCATCGGAGCGTTGTCGTAACAGTGACCTTTACGCGACATTGATGTTTTCAGACCAGACTGCTCCTGTATGACCCGGTAATCGTATGCGCAGTACTGTGAACCTCGATC
>NZ_MIIV01000342.1:0-723 GCF_001743015.1 Shigella sp. FC1567 | reverse complement strand
CTCTTTTGTCATGCGCTCTCCCATGGCGTAGCCGACAATTTCGCACGTATAAACATCTTTGATGCCAGCGAGGTACAACCATCCCTCCTGTGTGGCAACATACGTCAGGTCCGCCACCCAGACCTGATTTGGTGCTGTAGGAGCGAACGTCTGGTTCAGCAGATTTGGCGCAACTGGCAGATTGTGGTTCGGGTTCGTAGTCGCTCTGAACTTGCGTTTCTGCTTACAGCGTAGCCTTAGCTCCTTACGAAGACGTGCCAGTCGGTCACGACCAACGATGATGCCATTCTCTGCCAGCTCCGTCTGGAGCCGCCGGGTTCCATATGTTTCGCGAGTGCGGATATGTGCCACCTTAATCTCCAGTTTTAGCCGCTCTGAACCGCCCCGGGTTTCCTGGAGAGTGTTTTATCTGTGAACTCAGGCTGCCAGATCATCGTTTCCGATAGAAGCATAATAAGCTTTTTCTGCTTCTGCCGGAGGGATGTGGCCCAGCCTTTCCAGCAATCGTCGATTATTATACCAGTCCACCCACGTGAGTGTGGCCAGTTCCACTTCTGCACGGTTTTTCCAGCTCTTACGGTGTATTACCTCCGCTTTGTAAAGACCATTGATGCTCTCCGCCATCGCGTTGTCATACGAGTCGCCTGTACTTCCTGTTGATGCCAGTAATCCGGCTTCCTTAAGCCGCTGTGTGTAGGCCAGCGATACATACTGAGAACCTTT
>NZ_MIIV01000341.1:0-726 GCF_001743015.1 Shigella sp. FC1567 | reverse complement strand
GGGAGTACTGGGCACTGAAATCCCCACCGGTCCCAGTCGTGAGCCTCTGTATGACTGCCCCCTGACAAGTCTGATGACTTTATCACCGTCAGCTTCTCCCTGGTACGCAGCAATAATCAGCCCGCCAATGTCAGGGTCTCCCCATCTGTTGCGGACAGAGCTCGCCACGATTCTGTAAATAATATCTTCTGTGGTTATATTTATTTTCACCCAGCCAGTCAGTCTGGATATGGGCCAGTAGCAGTAGCGGGTGTGATAAATGGGGCCGTTAATGCCGTAAAAAGTAAGGGATTTGGCTCTGTACCGCGGTTCTGTTGTCTCAGGGCGTGCATCAGTCCACCGGATGCTGAGCACCCCTTCAAACCGTGTGTCGGGTATGATGATGTCGTAGGGGCCAGCAACGGAATATTCACCTGGCAGCGCATTCCTTACCCAGGCCAGGAAATCACTCTTAGTGTCAAAACGGATAACATCTTCAGGCAGAAAAGCACACCCAAAGCCGAATGCGCCGGGTATCGCCAGACGGCCTTTTGTCCGGTCGTAAATGTCGCTCTGTGCTTCCATCGTGGCCGCACTTTTCAGCCCCAGATTATCCCGGGACTTCTGTTGTGCCTTTTCGCCTGCTGCTGCGATTTCTGACAGATGGTTAGCCATTTTCAGAGTGCCGGTCAGCGCAGCATCAATGTCATTTTTGGCCTGTTCTGCTGCGCGGGCATAACCTGCGGC
>NZ_MIIV01000340.1:0-729 GCF_001743015.1 Shigella sp. FC1567 | reverse complement strand
AGGGAAGCCGGTGCACAGGTGATGCGTGAGACTGAACAGCAGATTTACCGTCAGTTGACTGACGAGGTACTGGCCCTGCGATTGTCTGAAAACGGCTCAAATCATATCGCATAACCCACTGATAATGTTTACTACCGGATGTAGCTTTTTTCATGCCCGAGATGGTCAGTTAGTTCCTCATTAAGCACCGTTTCGACAGTTAATTTCGTCTGCATACGGGAAAACTGATTGAGGTCGGCCTCGGTTTTGAGGCCTTTAGCCAGTTCAGCCGCAAGGGCTTTAAGCTTCTTTTCGTCCATAATTTACCTGTCTCCGTTGTTGGAGTGAACCACGGCAGCCTGACGGCTGCAAATTGAAAACCGCCCCTGTTCGTCCTGTTGTTGCCGCACGCTCCGCAGAATATGTATTCTCTGAGGACCTGTTTTATTAAGGACTCATCCTCTTATGTTGACCCGCAAAAGTATAGATCCCGTTCTGCTCTCTGTTTGAAGTGGTCAACAAAAACTGGCCACCGAGTTAGAGTTTTTCCAGTATCGATTTTCCGATTCGTTTGGGGGTAACCCACCGTTATATTCGTGCGGTCTTAGTGCGCTGTAATATCCAACGATATAGTCCGTTATGGCGTGAGCTGCCTCGCTGAAGCTTACGTAACCCACCACCGGCATCCATTCGTTCTTCAGACTCCTGAAGAAGCGTTCCATTGGGCTGTTATCCCAGCAGTTTCCGCGC
>NZ_MIIV01000339.1:0-730 GCF_001743015.1 Shigella sp. FC1567 | reverse complement strand
ACCCGTTTTGCCACCCTGCGGCCCAGCGGGTCGTAAAGATAGCGACTTTCGACCAGCGGCTCTGCATATTGTGTCCGCGTGTAGTGCACCAGCCGGTGCTGACTGTCGTAATGGTACCGGTGGGTGCGCTCATCATCCGTACGGATACCCCCTTCCGGGATGAGGTCGGTTTTCTCCGTCAGCCTGCCGTAACGGTCATACCGGTAAAGATAGTGCGCGTCACGGGCGATACGGTTATCCGGCCACATGCTGAGGGTGCTGTCCGGATGCAGCTCCGGGTCGGGCAGGCGGTTACCTGCCGGGTCTGTGGCATACGGGATGCGGATATCAAGGTTCGCTGCGGTGGTGTGAACGCCGGTCAGCCTGCCGGTGGTGCTGTAGCTGTAACTCCGGGTCTGGCGCGGGCTGCTGATGCGGATGAGTTCGCCGTTGTCGTTCCAGGTGTAATCGCGGTCATACTGCAGGCTGTTCAGGTGCTGGCTCTGTAACTGCCCGGCAGGGGTATAAGCGGTGGTGAGTTCATAGCGGCCGAAGCGGCGCAGCGTTTCCCGGTGCAGGCGGTCGCGGGTGAAATCCACCAGCGGTGTGTCGCCGAGCTTCATACCTGCCAGCCAGCCGCTGCCGTAGGTCAGCCATTCCACGGCGGGCAGGCTGTCCGGTATACAGCGGTTCGCCAGTCCCTGCGCGTTGTACGCATGTCTGGTCTCATGCTGCCAGAGCAGTGCTTCCG
>NZ_MIIV01000338.1:0-744 GCF_001743015.1 Shigella sp. FC1567 | reverse complement strand
TCATCTGTACTCCAATGACTAGTCTAAAAACTAGTATTAAGACTATCACTTATTTAAGTGATACTGGTTGTCTGGAGATTCAGGGGGCCAGTCTACGTTGTCTGTAGACTACAACATCGAAGGTTTTGGTTTTGTAGGTGCATATAGCAAATCTGATCGTACTAATGAACAAGCTGGTGACGGCTACGGTGATAACGCTGAAGTGTGGTCATTAGCAGCCAAGTATGATGCAAATAATATCTATGCAGCAATGATGTACGGTGAAACCCGCAACATGACCGTTTTGGCTAATGATCATTTTGCAAATAAAACCCAAAACTTTGAAGCTGTTGTACAGTATCAGTTCGACTTCGGTTTACGTCCGTCTTTAGGCTACGTATATTCCAAAGGCAAAGATCTTTATGCTCGTGATGGACATAAAGGTGTTGATGCTGACCGCGTAAATTATATCGAAGTTGGTACCTGGTACTACTTCAATAAGAACATGAACGTCTACACAGCATACAAATTTAACCTGCTGGATAAAGACGATGCAGCGATTACCGATGCCGCAACTGATGACCAGTTTGCAGTTGGTATCATCTACCAGTTCTAATCAGCCAACGCGCCGCGGCGTGTTACTGTAAAACATAACACTAGCCTGAGTTCGGGTAATGCTGCCAACTTACTGATTTAGTGTATGATGGTGATTTTAAGGTGCTTGCGTGGCTTCCATTTCCATCAGATGTCCTTCCTGCTCCGCTA
>NZ_MIIV01000337.1:0-757 GCF_001743015.1 Shigella sp. FC1567 | reverse complement strand
TCAGTAGCGGAGCAGGAAGGACATCTGATGGAAATGGAAGCCACGCAAGCACCTTAAAATCACCATCATACACTAAATCAGTAAGTTGGCAGCATTATCCTTGCCATAAATATTAGATTTATGCGCACTAACTGTTTTATTGCTAAGCAATAACTTATCGGCAATTTCTTTATTAGATAATCCGCTAACCAGATAACGTAATATGGTCACTTCACGATTAGATAGCACAGTGACCGTTGAACTATTCGTACTACATTTATTGCTTTTTATATAGTTAAGCGTTTCGCTGGGAAAAAACGTGTATCCGGAGAGGATCATCTGAACGGCATGAAAAATATCATTCTGATCATTGCATTTACTGACAAAACCGTTAGCACCAGCTTGTATCGCTCTGCCAGCATAAAAGCATTCTGATTTCGATGATAAAAATAACACTTTCACTGTGCTCTGGATTTGTTTGATCCTTTTCAGGAAGGTAAAACCGTCTGTTCCGGGCAAGTCTATATCCATAATGATTAAATCAACAGGACGGGTTCGGAGATAATCGATGGTTATGCGGTAATCATCCGTTTTCAGGACAATCTGCAATTCACTGTTTTTTTGCAACAGAACTTCAATAGACATTCTGATGATAGGATGAGTATCCATAATGATCACCGACTGAGGTAGCCTGAGTTTAACGGACACTCCTTCCTGAAATAGAATGGCATCAGAAGGAGCTAATAATGAGCAGAAAAAACCAACGTTACTCTAAAGA
>NZ_MIIV01000336.1:0-763 GCF_001743015.1 Shigella sp. FC1567 | reverse complement strand
GCTTATAATCTGGTGAGATATCAGATGATTAAAATGGCGGAACATCTGAAAGGTTACTGGCCGAATCAACTGAGTTTCTCAGAATCATGCGGAATGGTGATGAGAATGCTGATGACATTGCAGGGCGCTTCACCGGGACGTATACCGGAGCTGATGCGCGATCTTGCAAGTATGGGACAACTTGTGAAATTACCGACGAGAAGGGGAAGGGCCTTCCCGAGAGTGGTA
The DNA here is from genome assembly GCF_001743015.1 of Shigella sp. FC1567. Taxonomy (NCBI): domain Bacteria; kingdom Pseudomonadati; phylum Pseudomonadota; class Gammaproteobacteria; order Enterobacterales; family Enterobacteriaceae; genus Shigella; species Shigella sp. FC1567. The sequence goes on along the minus strand of NZ_MIIV01000336.1, from coordinate 535 downwards.
AAGGAGAGGCCCTGGAAATACCCCACAGCCCCGAAAAAGAGCCAGTCAGTTGCTTAACTGACTGGCATTAAGGCCGCCGGGGACGTTTTTTTACCACCGGGAGTTTGGGCATAACGGTGCTTTCAGTAAGTACGACAGGTACTGTGGAGGCACTTCCGTAAAGAAGGGCATCAAGTTCCTGCTCCGACATACCTGCGGGCAGAGGCCATGAAAGGCCAGCGTTGCGGAAGCGCACGAACATACCACAGACAGTTGATTTTGGTACGCCCAGGCGACGTCCGGCCACAACCCGTGGTAAATGTTCTTCGAAATGAAGGCGTAAAGCTTCAGTGATCCAGGTCCGGTATTCCATACGATAGTGTCCACTTCAAAATGATGGACATTATTTTTGTGGAGCCGGAGGAAACAGACCAGACGGTTTAAATGAGCCGGTTACGAAGAAGCTGAGGTTCTGCGCTTTGATAATTTTGACGATGCCGTTGAGTGTTGCGCAGACCTGAATATTCCGTTCTTTGTGGATGCCGGAAACAAAAAA
>NZ_MIIV01000335.1:0-768 GCF_001743015.1 Shigella sp. FC1567 | reverse complement strand
AACGCGTATTTTTCAGCGACTCCTGTGCAAAATACGCTGTTGCTTTTTTAATATATCTCGCTCAAGGCGAGCTTCATTTAACGCCTTACGCAGTTGCAGAATTTCAGATTCCAGTTCAGCCACCGTGCGGGAACCAGGAGTACCGAGCCCTTTTCTGGCGGCGGTAACCCATTGTCCTAAAGTGCCTTCAGGAAGGGATAATCGGGAAGCGCCTTCACTGATCGAAAGTTGATTTTCAAGAACCGTTCTGACAGCTTCGGCTTTGAACTCTTTAGAGTAACGTTGGTTTTTTCTGCTCATTATTAGCTCCTTCTGATGCCATTCTATTTCAGGAAGGAGTGTCCGTTAAACTCAGGCTACCTCACAAAGCCCGGCACGCTGAATGACTTTCTGATTGCTCCTGATGAGGGCGACCTGAAACCGGATGTCGTCAAACGCTTTGAGGAAATGGTGGTGCAGGCGCAGCAGAGCGCCGGGGCCGCAGCCGGAAACGCACAGCAGACGGCGCAGGATGTGGCGGCAGCCGCAACGGCCCGTGATGATGCACAACGTTTTGCGGAGAATGCCAGACAGGATGCAACCGTCACAGCTGAGGACAGAAAGGCCACTGCGGAAGATGTGACAAGCACAGGAGCAAATGCAGCCGCAGCCGGACAGAGCGCACAGGATGCCGCAGGTTATGCCCGCGCAGCAGAACAGGCCAAAAATGACATTGATGCTGCGCTGACCGGCACTCTGAAAATGGCTAACCATCTGTCAGAAATCGCA
>NZ_MIIV01000334.1:0-770 GCF_001743015.1 Shigella sp. FC1567 | reverse complement strand
TGTCGCCATTGTTCGATTAACGCGTATTTTTCAGCGACTCCTGTGCAAAATACGCTGTTGCTTTTTTTAATATATCTCGCTCAAGGCGAGCTTCATTTAACGCCTTACGCAGTTGCAGAATTTCAGATTCCAGTTCAGCCACCGTGCGGGAACCAGGAGTACCGAGCCCTTTTCTGGCGGCGGTAACCCATTGTCCTAAAGTGCCTTCAGGAAGGGATAATCGGGAAGCGCCTTCACTGATCGAAAGTTGATTTTCAAGAACCGTTCTGACAGCTTCGGCTTTGAACTCTTTAGAGTAACGTTGGTTTTTTCTGCTCATTATTAGCTCCTTCTGATGCCATTCTATTTCAGGAAGGAGTGTCCGTTAAACTCAGGCTACCTCAGCGCCCTGCAATGTCATCAGCATTCTCATCACCATTCCGCATGATTCTGAGAAACTCAGTTGATTTGGCCAGTAACCTTTCAGATGTTCCGCCATTTTAATCATCTGATATCTCACCAGATTATAAGCCAGTAAGACACCCCACAGCTCTTGCTCCACAAGCTCCGGCTTTTTACTTCTCAGCGTCAGCCTGCTCAGTTGCATCGTCTGTTTTATCTCCCTGTATCCCAGTTCAATTTCCCAGCGATGACTGTACAGATCCGCCATTTCTCCTCCGGGGAAGCGCATGGCGTCCGTCATCGACGTCAGCAGATGGCAGACTTTTCCTTTGCGCGTCACGGTCAGCAGGCGGGCTGTCACTTCATTTCCCAGTCCCGGCCACTTTTTT
>NZ_MIIV01000333.1:0-66629 GCF_001743015.1 Shigella sp. FC1567 | reverse complement strand
GTGTTAGGCCTGCCGCCAGCGTTCAATCTGAGCCATGATCAAACTCTTCAATTTAAAAGTTTGATGCTCAAAGAATTAAACTTCGTAATGAATTACGTGCTCACTCTTGAGACTTGGTATTCATTTTTCGTCTTGCGACGTTAAGAATCCGTATCTTCGAGTGCCCACACAGATTGCCTGATAAATTGTTAAAGAGCAGTTGCGACGCACTTTAGCGCACTGTCGCGAGGTGGCGTATATTACGCTTTCCTCTTTCAGAGTCAACCCTGAATTTCAGGATTTTTCTCTTCAACCGAACCGGCTGTTTGTGTGAAGTGATTCACATCCGCCGTGTCGATGGAGGCGCATTATAGGGAGTCGTCTCAGGAAGACAAGTGGAAAAATGCATTTTTATTTCAATCGCTCATCTTTTAATCATTATGCCGGTTTTTGCTGCTTTTTTATCGCTTGCGGCAGGTCTGCCAGGCTATTTAACACCCAATCCGCCGCGTTTTCTGCTTCAGGCGTAATAGGTTTACCCGTACGCACCAGCACTTTTGTTCCCACGTTCGCCGCAGCCGCTGCCTGCATATCTTCTAATTTATCGCCCACCATATAAGAAGCGGCCATATCAATATGCAAATAATCGCGTGCTGACAAAAGCATCCCCGGATGTGGTTTACGGCAGTCGCAGACCTGGCGAAACTCTTCAACACTACCCTGCGGATGATGCGGGCAATAATAGATACCATCCAGATCGACATCTCGGTCCGCCAGCGACCAGTCCATCCACTCGGTCAGCGTTTCAAACTGTGCTTCGGTAAATTTACCGCGAGCAATGCCAGACTGGTTGGTTACTACCACCAGCACAAAGCCCATTTTTTTTAGCTCGCGCATGGCGTCAATAACACCGTCGATAAATTCAAAGTTGTCGATCTCATGGACATAGCCGTGATCGACATTAATGGTGCCATCACGGTCAAGAAAAATTGCGGGTACGCTCTTTGCCACCTTTTATAGCTCCTTAATAAGGCATGTGACGCTAGTATCGCATGTTTCGACCTGCAAGAAAGTGCTCTTCGCATAAACCTGATTGATTTAGACGTCTGGATGCCTTAACATCCATTTCATTGACGGCGTTGCCCGTTTCAGGCATTCGAGATGCCACGACTAACTTAATGACGATAATAAATAATCAATGATAAAACTTTCGAATATCACCAAAGTGTTCCACCAGGGCACCCGCATCATCCAGGCGTTGAACAACGTCAGCCTGCATGTGCCAGCTGGACAAATTTATGGCGTTATCGGTGCCTCAGGCGCGGGTAAGAGTACGCTTATACGTTGTGTAAACCTGCTGGAGCGCCCAACCGAGGGTAGCGTGCTGGTCGATGGCCAGGAACTGACCACGCTGTCAGAATCCGAGTTGACCAAAGCTCGCCGCCAGATTGGTATGATTTTCCAGCATTTTAACCTGCTCTCTTCGCGTACTGTTTTTGGCAACGTGGCTCTGCCGCTGGAGCTGGACAACACACCGAAAGACGAGATCAAACGTCGCGTGACGGAATTGCTGTCATTGGTTGGTCTTGGCGATAAGCATGATAGCTACCCGTCGAATCTTTCCGGTGGGCAGAAACAACGTGTGGCGATTGCCCGTGCATTAGCCAGCAATCCCAAAGTATTGCTGTGTGATGAAGCCACCAGCGCGCTGACCCGGCAACGACACGTTCTATTCTCGAACTGCTGAAAGACATTAACCGCCGTCTGGGTTTGACGATTCTGTTGATCACCCACGAAATGGACGTTGTGAAGCGTATTTGTGATTGCGTGGCGGTCATCAGCAATGGCGAACTGATCGAGCAGGACACGGTAAGTGAAGTGTTCTCGCATCCTAAAACGCCGCTGGCGCAGAAGTTTATTCAGTCGACCCTGCATCTGGATATCCCGGAAGATTACCAGGAACGTCTGCAAGCGGAGCCATTTACTGACTGCGTGCCGATGCTGCGTCTGGAGTTTACCGGTCAATCGGTCGATGCCCCACTGCTTTCTGAAACCGCGCGTCGTTTCAACGTCAACAACAACATTATTAGCGCGCAGATGGACTACGCCGGTGGCGTTAAGTTCGGCATCATGCTGACTGAAATGCACGGCACACAACAAGATACGCAAGCCGCCATTGCCTGGCTGCAGGAACACCATGTAAAAGTAGAGGTACTGGGTTATGTCTGAGCCGATGATGTGGCTGCTGGTTCGTGGCGTATGGGAAACGCTGGCAATGACCTTCGTATCCGGTTTTTTTGGCTTTGTGATTGGTCTGCCGGTTGGCGTTCTGCTTTATGTCACGCGTCCGGGGCAAATTATTGCTAACGCGAAGCTGTATCGTACCGTTTCTGCGATTGTGAACATTTTCCGTTCTATCCCGTTCATTATCTTGCTGGTATGGATGATTCCGTTTACCCGCGTTATTGTTGGTACATCGATTGGTTTGCAGGCAGCGATTGTTCCGTTAACCGTTGGTGCAGCACCGTTTATTGCCCGTATGGTCGAGAACGCTCTGCTGGAGATCCCAACCGGGTTAATTGAAGCTTCCCGTGCAATGGGTGCCACGCCGATGCAGATCGTCCGTAAAGTGCTGTTACCGGAAGCATTGCCGGGTCTGGTGAATGCGGCAACTATCACCCTGATTACCCTAGTCGGTTATTCCGCGATGGGTGGTGCTGTCGGTGCCGGTGGTTTAGGTCAGATTGGCTATCAGTATGGCTACATCGGCTATAACGCGACGGTGATGAATACGGTACTGGTATTGCTGGTCATTCTGGTTTATTTAATTCAGTTCGCAGGCGACCGCATCGTCCGGGCTGTCACTCGCAAGTAACGTTCAACACAACATAAATAATTGAAGAAGGAATAAGGTATGGCGTTCAAATTCAAAACCTTTGCGGCAGTGGGAGCCCTGATTGGATCACTGGCACTGGTAGGCTGCGGTCAGGATGAAAAAGATCCAAACCACATTAAAGTCGGCGTGATTGTTGGTGCCGAACAGCAGGTTGCAGAAGTCGCGCAGAAAGTTGCGAAAGACAAATATGGCCTGGACGTTGAGCTGGTAACCTTCAACGACTATGTTCTGCCAAACGAAGCATTGAGCAAAGGCGATATCGACGCCAACGCCTTCCAGCATAAACCGTACCTTGATCAGCAACTGAAAGATCGTGGCTACAAACTGGTCGCAGTAGGCAACACTTTTGTTTATCCGATTGCTGGTTACTCCAAGAAAATCAAATCACTGGATGAACTGCAGGATGGTTCGCAGGTTGCCGTGCCAAACGATCCAACTAACCTTGGTCGTTCACTGCTGCTGCTGCAAAAAGTGGGCTTGATCAAACTGAAAGATGGCGTTGGCCTGCTGCCGACCGTACTTGATGTTGTTGAGAACCCAAAAAATCTGAAAATTGTTGAGCTGGAAGCACCGCAGCTGCCTCGATCTCTGGACGACGCACAAATCGCTCTGGCAGTTATCAATACCACCTATGCCAGCCAGATTGGCCTGACTCCAGCGAAAGACGGTATCTTTGTCGAAGATAAAGACTCCCCGTACGTAAACCTGATCGTAACGCGTGAAGATAACAAAGACGCCGAGAACGTGAAGAAATTCGTCCAGGCTTATCAGTCTGATGAAGTTTACGAAGCAGCAAACAAAGTGTTTAACGGCGGCGCTGTTAAAGGCTGGTAATTTTTAGGCTGTTTCCACAATTTGTAATATCATTCAGGATGGGCACTTGCCCGTCTTGTCATTTTTACAAGCTCCTGATTCAATATTGACGTTTTGATCATACATTGAGGAAATACTATGCGTGCTTTACCGATCTGTTTAGTAGCACTCATGCTAAGCGGCTGTTCCATGTTAAGCAGATCCCCTGTCGAACCCGTTCAAAGCACTGCACCCCAGCCGAAAGCGGAGCCTGCAAAACCGAAAGCGCCGCGCGCCACGCCGGTCCGAATTTATACCAATGCAGAAGAATTAGTCGGCAAACCGTTCCGCGATCTCGGTGAAGTCAGTGGCGACTCTTGCCAGGCCTCTAATCAGGACTCTCCGCCGAGCATTCCAACCGCGCGTAAGCGGATGCAAATCAACGCCTCTAAAATGAAAGCCAATGCGGTATTACTGCATAGCTGCGAAGTCACCAGCGGTACGCCAGGCTGCTATCGTCAGGCTGTATGTATCGGCTCTGCGCTTAACATTACGGCGAAATGAGCAGTTTCCAGTTCGAGCAAATAGGCGTTATTCGCTCGCCCTATAAAGAAAAATTCGCCGTTCCGCGCCAGCCAGGTCTGGTAAAAAGCGCCAACGGCGAACTGCATCTCATTGCTCCCTACAACCAGGCCGACGCCGTTCGCGGCCTGGAAGCGTTCAGCCATTTATGGATCCTTTTCGTCTTTCATCAAACGATGGAAGGCGGCTGGCGTCCGACTGTGCGTCCACCGCGCCTCGGCGGTAACGCCAGAATGGGGGTTTTCGCAACACGCTCTACTTTCCGCCCTAACCCAATTGGTATGTCGCTGGTAGAGCTGAAAGAGGTTGTTTGCCATAAAGACAGCGTGATTCTGAAGCTCGGCAGTCTGGATCTGGTCGATGGTACGCCGGTAGTGGATATCAAACCGTATCTCCCCTTTGCCGAATCGCTTCCCGATGCCAGTGCCAGCTATGCGCAAAGTGCGCCAGCTGCAGAGATGGCGGTGAGTTTTACCGCAGAGGTCGAAAAGCAGCTTTTGACGCTGGAGAAGCGTTATCCGCAGTTAACGCTGTTTATCCGCGAAGTACTGGCGCAGGACCCGCGCCCGGCCTATCATAAAGGTGAGGAAACGGGCAAAACCTATGCCGTCTGGCTACATGATTTTAACGTTCGCTGGCGCGTCACCGACGCAGGTTTTGAAGTCTTTGCGCTGGAACCGCGTTAAATTCACGCCCTTCTCTTTTGACATTTCTTTTGCACTGGTAAACTAAATCACTTTTTTTGTCCCAGGCTCGCCTTGAGCCTGTTCTACCTTCCAACTGGAACCGTAACAACATGCGTACTAGCCAATACCTGCTCTCCACTCTCAAGGAGACACCTGCCGACGCCGAGGTGATCAGCCATCAGCTGATGCTGCGCGCCGGGATGATCCGCAAGCTGGCCTCCGGGTTATATACCTGGCTGCCGACCGGCGTGCGCGTTCTGAAAAAAGTCGAAAACATCGTGCGTGAAGAGATGAACAACGCCGGTGCAATCGAGGTGTCGATGCCGGTGGTTCAGCCAGCCGATTTGTGGCAAGAGAGTGGTCGTTGGGAACAGTACGGTCCGGAACTGCTGCGTTTTGTTGACCGTGGCGAGCGTCCGTTCGTACTCGGCCCAACTCATGAAGAAGTTATCACTGACCTGATTCGTAACGAGCTTAGCTCTTACAAACAGCTGCCGCTGAACTTCTATCAGATCCAGACCAAGTTCCGCGACGAAGTGCGTCCGCGTTTCGGCGTCATGCGTTCCCGCGAATTCCTGATGAAAGATGCTTACTCTTTCCATACTTCTCAGGAATCCCTGCAGGAAACCTACGATGCAATGTATGCGGCCTACAGCAAAATCTTCAGCCGCATGGGGCTGGATTTCCGCGCCGTGCAAGCCGACACCGGTTCTATCGGCGGCAGCGCCTCTCACGAATTCCAGGTGCTGGCGCAGAGCGGTGAAGACGATGTGGTCTTCTCCGACACCTCTGACTATGCAGCGAACATTGAACTGGCAGAAGCTATCGCGCCGAAAGAACCGCGCGCTGCTGCTACCCAGGAAATGACGCTGGTTGATACGCCGAACGCGAAAACCATCGCGGAACTGGTTGAACAGTTCAATCTGCCGATTGAGAAAACGGTTAAGACTCTGCTGGTTAAAGCGGTTGAAGGCAGCAGCTTCCCGCTGGTTGCGCTGCTGGTGCGCGGTGATCACGAGCTGAACGAAGTTAAAGCAGAAAAACTGCCGCAGGTTGCAAGCCCGCTGACTTTCGCGACCGAAGAAGAAATTCGTGCTGTGGTTAAAGCCGGTCCGGGTTCACTGGGTCCGGTAAACATGCCGATTCCGGTGGTGATTGACCGTACCGTTGCGGCGATGAGTGATTTCGCTGCTGGTGCTAACATCGATGGTAAACACTACTTCGGTATCAACTGGGATCGCGATGTCGCTACCCCGGAAGTTGCAGATATCCGTAACGTGGTGGCTGGCGATCCAAGCCCGGATGGCCAGGGTACGCTGCTGATCAAACGTGGTATCGAAGTTGGTCACATCTTCCAGCTGGGTACCAAGTACTCCGAAGCACTGAAAGCCTCCGTACAGGGTGAAGATGGCCGTAACCAAATCCTGACGATGGGTTGCTACGGTATCGGGGTAACGCGTGTGGTAGCTGCGGCGATTGAGCAGAACTACGACGAACGCGGCATCGTATGGCCTGACGCTATCGCGCCGTTCCAGGTGGCGATTCTGCCGATGAACATGCACAAATCCTTCCGCGTACAAGAGCTTGCTGAGAAACTGTACAGCGAACTGCGTGCACAAGGTATCGAAGTGCTGCTGGATGACCGCAAAGAGCGTCCGGGCGTGATGTTTGCTGATATGGAACTGATCGGTATTCCGCACACTATTGTGCTGGGCGACCGTAACCTCGACAACGACGATATCGAATATAAATATCGTCGCAACGGCGAGAAACAGTTAATTAAGACTGGTGACATCGTCGAATATCTGGTGAAACAGATTAAAGGCTGATGCCAGAAAGGGTCCTGAATTTCAGGGCCCTTTTTTACATGGATTGTATAAAATGGATAAACCAAAGGCGTACTGCCGCCTGCTTCTCCCCAGCTTTCTTTTACTTTCGGCTTGTACCGTTGATATCAGCCAGCCCCATCAGCCACAGCAGTAGATGCCGAGGCAAAAACATGGGCTGTCAAATTCCAGCATCAAAGCTCTTTCACCGAACAATCAATAAAAGAAATAACGGCACCTGATCTCAAACCCGGCGATTTGCTGTTCTCCTCAAGCCTTGGGGTAACCTCATTTGGAATCCGCGTCTTCAGCACTTCCTCTGTGAGTCACGTTGCAATCTTTCTGGGTGATAATAACGTTGCAGAAGCGACAGGCGCTGGCGTCCAGATTGTTTCCCTTAAAAAAGCGATGAAGCATAGTGATAAGCTTTTCGTCTTACGAGTCCCGGATCTTACCCCGCAACAAGCCACAGATATCACCGCGTTTGCCAATAAAATCAAAGATAGCGGTTATAACTATCGCGGCATTGTCGAATTTATTCCCTTTATGGTGACTCGCCAGATGTGCTCACTGAATCAGTTCTCCGAGGATTTTCGCCAGCAGTGCGTCAGCGGCCTGGCGAAAGCGCAGTTAAGCAGTGTGGGCGAAGGAGACAAAAAGTCGTGGTTTTGTTCGGAATTTGTCACTGATGCATTTGCCAAAGCCGGACATCCACTTACACTGGCGCAATCGGGCTGGATTAGCCCTGCCGATCTGATGCATATGCGTATTGGTGATGTCTCTGCGTTTAAGCCAGAAACGCAGTTACAGTATGTTGGGCACCTGAAGCCAGGGATTTATATCAAGGCGGGTCGCTTTGTTGGTTTGACCCGGTGATAAAGTAAATGCCTTATCCGCCTTAAGGTATGAGGGGGGTTGTAGGCATGATAAGACGCGCCAGCGTCGCATCAGGCGTTGAGCACCATTGCCGGATGCGGCGTAAACGCCTTATCCGGCCTACAAAAAACGTGCAAATTCAAAATGTTGAAATATATCCTTCTGGCCTGTTTTGCGTTTGTTTCTGCCTTAAGCAGGTTTACTGCCCCAAACTACTGCAATCCTTATTCGGGTAAAATTTACCCGCCGTATCGGGCGCTAATACTTTGGTTGGCGCACCAGTATCCGGATTAGCCTCAAGCGTAAAGTGACCTTCTACTGACAGTAACACCGGTTTTTCACTGTGACCGCGCGCAGCCAGGTAGCCACGCTCCAGCTCTGCGTTATTCGCTACCATGAAACGTTTTCCGGTCGCGCAATCAGTGAAGGTCGCCGCATCAGCCATATAAAAATACATGCCTCGCAGGGTCATCGGCGTCATAGGTAAACTGGATTGTGCCGGTTCCAGCGTATAGTTGAACTGCGATTCAATCGGATTGCCTTCACGATCGAGCATCTCCAGCGCATCGCCTTTCGCCCGATAATATGACTTTTCACCTTTGCTGTCGGTTAATACCAGCTTGTCAGCGGTTCGCGCCCATGTACCGTGGGAAGCGAAGGAGGAAGGTTCTTCACGAGCACCGAGATAACGCTCATTCATCACCCATGTTCCGTCTTTTTCGAGGAACAGAGAGGTTTCGATTCCTTCACAATCAGCACACGGCAGCACGCCGCGCCAACTTTGCGGCATCGGTTTCAGTTCGGCAGCCTGTGCTGGAGAAAGCGTATCGACTTCGGCCCGGTTATTACATCCCATCAGAGTAAAGAGGCTGATTACAGCCATCGCTGTCACTATCGCTTTTTTCACCATCTATTCCTTCTTTTTATTCCCGACCGCTGCGTACTTTGCCGCGCATCGCCTTCGCGCTTGATTTTTGTGCTTTCGATGCCAGCCTGCGCTCTTTCGATGCACGGGTGGGCCGCGTGGGTCGTCGGGCTTTTTGTTCTGTTGTTAAATCTTTAATCACTGCCACCAGCCGGGCTAGCGCGGCTTCGCGGTTCAGTTCCTGACTGCGGTATTCCTGTGCCTTAATGACAATCACGCCATCACTGCTGATCAAATGATGGCTGGCGGCGAGCAGACGCTCTTTGTAATACTCTGGCAGGCTGGACGCCCGAATGTCAAAACGCAGATGAATGGCCGTTGAGGTCTTATTAACATGCTGCCCGCCCGCGCCCTGCGCACGAATGGCGGTGATCTCAAGCTCACCATCGGGAATAGCAACATGTCGGGAAATCACAATCATGAAGGTTGTTGCCAGGCGGTTAAGTTAACTTCCAGATTATTCTTATCGTCCGATAACCAGATCACGCCATCCTGAATCGTTGCCTGCAGCGTCATGGTACGATCGGCAAAGGCGCTTACTTTCGCCAGTTGTTCATCGTCCAGATACCAGACGGAAAGATTGGCAAACTGCACACATTTGCTCTGATTTTGCTGCCACCAGATTTGCGCCGCCCGACTATTATAGGTAAACAGCGCCACTTCTGCGGCCTGGGTGCAGGCTTTCTTAATCCGCCGCTCATCCGGCAGCCCCAGCTCAATCCACAAATCAATGCCCAGGTGATCGTTACGCAGCCACGCTTCCGGCTCATCATCGGCACACAAACCACGGGTAAATTGCAGACGTTCATCAGCATATTTCAGCCACGCCAGCAGGCGCAGCATCATACGCTCCTGGGTTTCTGAAGGGTGGCGCGCCAGCGTCAGAGAGGCATCGAGAAACTGGTTGCGGTCGAGATCGGCCACATTAACCGTCGCTTTATAAATTGTCGCTTTAAGCGCCATAAGAAAACTCCTTTCGAATCAGGAGGCCATTGTAACGGAATACGTGCAGTTGCGGCGCTGATATTGCAGAAATGAGTGTGGTATAGTCACCTTGCGAAACAGAGTTTATCTTCGTAGGCTTAGACTTGCATCCACGGTTAAGTCAGTGTGCTGACAGGAGGGCATGTGGAAAAATATTGTGAGTTAATACGCAAGCGGTACGCGGAAATCGCCAGCGGAGACTTAGGATACGTTCCGGACGCGCTGGGCTGCGTTTTGAAAGTGCTGAATGAAATGGCTGCCGACGACGCCCTTTCTGAGGCTGTCAGGGAAAAAGCAGCATACGCTGCGGCAAACTTACTGGTGAGCGATTATGTTAATGAATGATACGTATCAACCAATCAATTGTGATGATTACGATAATCTTGAGCTCGCCTGCCAGCATCATTTAATGCTGACACTTGAGCTGAAAGATGGCGAAAAATTGCAGGCAAAAGCCAGCGATTTAGTCTCCCGCAAAAATGTGGAGTATCTGGTCGTCGAGGCCGCTGGCGAAACCCGTGAGCTACGTCTGGATAAAATTACCAGCTTTAGCCACCCGGAAATCGGTACGGTGGTGGTGAGCGAGTCCTGATTGACTTTCGCCGGATGCGACGTTTGATGCGTCTTATCCGGCTTTCACTTAACTAAGCGTTTTCTGCCAGACAAAACTTACGCCATTCTCACCTTCAGCCACACCTTCTTGCGTCACAAATACCCCTGCCGCCGCAATCAGCGTTTCGCCATAAAACAGCAGTGGCGTGGTGTCACGTAGCCACGGCGGCACGCCTAACTCTTGCCAGATTTTCTTCAGCTTACGTCCGCCGTTGCGCCCGACAATATGCAGCAATCCTGCCGATTTGAAACGCACGCTGACCGCTTCGTCTGCACGCGGAGGGCGAATATCGCCTCCCGCAGTAAGCTGTACGCTTCCCAGCCCCGCCGGTAATTCCAGCGGTTGTAGCCACGTCTGCCACGGCACAATGGTTTCACTTTGCCCGGTGACGGATTTAATCCACCACAGTTGCGACTGATAGCGGCGGATTTCAAACGCGCCCAAGCGTAAACAGGGGGAGGCATCTTCCCGCGCCAGCGCCACTTCCTGCCAGATCCGCACCAGCGCGTCGCGGGAAGGCATTGGTGCATTCTGCCCTGCCAGCCAGCGACGGATAATCGCCGCGCGGCGGGCATCACTCATCGCCAGCATTGGCGCAATCTGCAGCGTCCCCTGCGACGTTTGGCAGTGTGCTAAATCATCCGCCAGCAGTTCATCCAACAGACTCTCTTGTTCAGCACAAAGTGCGGCGCTGCGGGCCGTTGCTTCCGCAAAATGCGGCCAACGCTGCTGCAATAACGGCACTACGCGCAGGCGCAGAAAGTTACGATCGTATGAGTCGTCCTGATTACTTTCGTCTTCAATCCAGCGTAAACCATGCGCCAATGCCCACTGCGCCAGTTCCCCCCGCGTGCGGGCAAGCAACGGGCGGATAAGCCGTGTTCCGGCAAACTCCGAAACTTCCGCCATAGCCGAAAGCCCGGCAGGGCCGCTACCGCGTTTTAGCGCCAGCAGAAAGGTTTCACATTGATCGTCGAGATGTTGCGCGGTGACCAGCACTTCGCCGGGCAATAGGGTACGGGCAAATGCCTGATAACGCGCCTGCCGCGCCTGGGCCTCAATCCCCAGCCCCTCTTGCGCAAGTTGTACGCGTTCGACCACCAGCGGCACCTGCCACTGTTGGCAGACGTTTTCGCAATGCGTAACCCAGGCATCGGCATTGGCACTTAAACCGTGATGCACATGAATAGCGCGCAGAGTGACGCCCGGATTTTCCGTCCGCCACTGCACCAACTGATGCAGCAGAACGGTGGAGTCAAGCCCGCCGCTAAAGGCGACCAAAATCTGGCGTGAGGTGAGAAGTTGTCTATTGAGCGTGAGTGTCATGATGGTGCGATTTTACAGTAGCAATGCCCGGCACGTTACCGGGCAAATGCGGCGATGACAAGCCTTACTGCTCATACAGTTCCAACGGCAGCCCGTCCGGATCGTTAAAGAAGGTGAAGCGTTTTTGCGTGTATGGATCGACACGGATGGCTTCACACTTCACGTTATGGCTTTCAAGGTGCGCCACTGCCGCATCGATGTCATCAACGCTAAAAGCCAGATGACGCAGGCCGCAAGCTTCCGGTCGGCTGGGGCGCTCCGGCGGGAACGGAAAAGAGAAAAGCTCAATCACATATTGCCCATTAAGCGCCAAATCCCCTTTCCACGAGTCGCGCGCTTCGCGATAGACTTCGCTTTGCAGCGTGAAACCAAGAATATCGCAGTAGAAAGCTTTGCTCACCGCATAATCCGTCGCAATAATCGCAATATGGTGAACCTGTTTTAAACCCAGCATAACGTCTCCTTTATTTGTTAACAGCACGTTACTCGCCCGTAAGCCGCTCTGGCAAGTTATCCCGCCATTTTTAGGACTCGTACGCGGTAAACGCCGTCTTCGTCCTGTTTCGCGCCGTGAATATCCGTTTCAAAACCGGGGTAATGTTGCCCTACGGAACAAAGCATCAGTAGAAAATCGAGTACCGTGCGGCTCTCTTTGGTCAGCATTTCTCCTGGCATCAACAGCGGTACGCCCGGTGGATAAGGCAGGATCATATTTGCCGATACTCTACCGACCAGTTGTTCCAGCGCAATGGTTTCTACTTCACCTTTAATCTGTCTCTGCCATGCCTGATGTGGCGTCATGATAATTTCCGGCAAAGTATCGAATGCCCACAACATCAAACCGGGAAGATCGTGTTTACGAATCAGCTTATGGATCCCTTGCGCCAGATCCTGAATACGCATATTGCGGTAGAAATCGGGATCTTCAGCATAGAGATCGGGTAGCATATTTTTGATCCGCAGGTTGAGATCGTAAGAGCGTTTAAATTCCGTCAACCCACGCAATAATCCCATTGCTTTGGTTTTATCGATACCAATACTAAAGAGAAACAGCAGGTTATAAGGGCCGGTTTTCTCTACTACGATCCCACGTTCGTCGAGGAATTTTGCCACCAGCGCCGCCGGGATCCCCTCCTCGCTCATATTGCCCTGTTCGTCCATCCCCGGTATCAAAATAGTGACTTTAACCGGATCGAGAAACATATGATCGGCATCCGCATCGTTAAAGCCGTGCCACTGTTCGCCTGGCGCAACGGGCCAGCATTCGGCTTCATCCACCTGCGGCGGTTGCCAGATATCGAAAAACCAACCGTCAGACTCTTCCCGCAACCGCTGGACCTCTTTGCGAAAATGCAGCGCCCGCTCCACCGAACGGTTAATCAGCCGTTTGCCCGGATTACCACGCAGCATCGCCGCCGCCGTCTCAACCGAAGCAACAATGGGATAACTGGGCGAGGTGGTGGTATGCATCATAAAGGCTTCGTTAAACGCCTCTTCGTCATACTCGCCTTTAATGTGGATCAGCGAAGCCTGCGATAACGCCGCCAGCATTTTGTGGGTCGATTGCGTTTCGAAGATCACTTTTCCCCTGGTAGATCGGATGAAAATGGGTGTACGGCACCCAGGCGGAATCGAAGTGGATCGACGGGACATCCAGCGTCTGTTTGATCCAGTCGGTGTTGTAGAGCAAGCCATCATAGGTGGAGTTGGTAATCACCGCATGAACCGGCCATTGTGCCTGCGTGGTGGCAGCGACTTTCTCTTCGATGCTGTCGCGAGTAAATTCACGGTGCGGGATCCCACCAAGAATCCCCAACGCATTACGCGTCGGTTTCAGCCAGACTGGCACTACATCGTTCATCATCAACAGATGCGCCAGCGATTTATGACAATTGCGGTCGATCAACAGCGTACTGCCGGATGGCGCGGCGTACATACCCACAATTTTGTTCGACGTCGATGTTCCGTTGGTAACGATATAACTCTGTTCCGCGCCAAAAGTCCGCGCGATGTACTCTTCCGCTTCCAGGTGTGGCCCGGTGTGGTCGAGCAACGAACCAAGCTCGGTGACCGAAATAGAGACATCAGCCTTGAGGGTATTCCCGCCGAAAAAATCATAAAACAGGCAGCCAACCGGGCTTTTTTGATATGCGGTGCCGCCCATATGCCCCGGCGTACAAAAGGTGTACTTCCGCTCTTTAACGTAGGTAAACAAGGCTTTCGTGAACGGCGGCGTAATGTTATCAAGATATTCGTTGGTGTACTGACGCATACGAATGGCGATATCTTCCGCCTGCCCCAGCGCATATTCAAAAAACCAGAGCGCCATCCGCATATCCTGCACGCTGACATCCATCGTCGAGTGGGTGTTGATGAAGGCATAAAGCGGGAGATATTCATTAAGTTGATTGATATCGCTGCATAAATCGAGACTGTACTCATCCCAGTCAAAAATCACGCCGCAAATTCGAGGGTTATGTTCGATAAATTTCAGCAAATCAACACTGTTTTGTGGCCAGATAATCTGAA
The DNA here is from genome assembly GCF_001743015.1 of Shigella sp. FC1567. Lineage (NCBI taxonomy): Bacteria > Pseudomonadati > Pseudomonadota > Gammaproteobacteria > Enterobacterales > Enterobacteriaceae > Shigella > Shigella sp. FC1567. Next base: position 52,615 of record NZ_MIIV01000333.1, on the reverse strand, counting down.
AGCCTTGCGCCACCAGCGCCGACTCCAGTTCTTTGATGGGCTCATCTTTATAAAAGACGCCATGCGGTCCCATAATGGCAATGATGTTCATGTGTTCCTCCTGGAAAATCCTTCCTTAATCATAGCCTGCTCAAACCGTGGCGATAAAAAAGGGCCACCGAAGTGACCCTTTTTCAGAACTTTTGCGAATTACGCGTAACCGTAGCTCATCAGGCGCTGATAACGACGATTTTTTAAATCTTCAGTGCTTAACACATCGAGATCGGCCAGATCCGCCAGCAGTTGCGCTTTCAACGATGCCGCCATCGCTTCCGGGTTACGGTGAGCGCCGCCCAGCGGTTCCGGGATGATGGAGTCGATCAGTTTCAGCTCTTTCAGACGCGGAGCGATGATACCCATCGCTTCAGCCGCCAGCGGCGCTTTGTCGGCGCTCTTCCACAGAATGGACGCACAACCTTCCGGCGAGATAACGGAATAGGAGCTGTATTGCAGCATATTCACTTTATCGCCCACGCCAATCGCCAGCGCACCGCCAGAACCACCTTCACCGATAACCGTACAAACTACCGGTACGCCGAGGCGAGACATTTCACGCAGGTTGCGTGCAATGGCTTCAGACTGACCACGCTCTTCTGCGCCCACGCCAGGATAAGCCCCCGGGGTGTCGATAAAGGTGATGATAGGCATCTTAAAGCGTTCAGCCATTTGCATCAGACGCAGTGCTTTGCGGTAACCTTCTGGCGCTGGCATACCAAAGTTACGGCGAATTTTTTCTTTGGTTTCACGACCTTTTTGATGACCAATGATCATCACCGGACGACCGTCAAGACGGGCGATACCACCGACGATAGCTTTATCGTCTGCATACGCGCGGTCGCCAGCCAGTTCGTCAAATTCATCAAATGCCAGGCGAACGTAATCCAGGGTATAAGGACGCTGTGGATGGCGTGCCAGTTGCGCAATCTGCCATGCACCGAGATCGGCGAAGATTTTACGTGTCAGTTCTACGCTTTTTTCACGCAGACGATGCACTTCTTCATCGATGTTAATATCCAGTTTCTCATCCTGACGGCTAACCGCAGTCAGAGAATCGATTTTCGCTTCCAGCTCTGCAATCGGCTGTTCAAAATCAAGGAAATTCAGACTCATAGTATTCCTGTATTAGTCAAACTCCAGTTCCACCTGCTCCGAACCAATGAGGCCACGGAGATCGTTTAATAAACGATCGCTCGGAGAGACACGCCACGTCGCGCCAAAACGCAACCGCGCGCGTGCATCCGCCCTCTGATAGTAGAGATGTACTGGAATTGTCCCAGAGCGGTGGGGTTCCAGAGACTGACGGAGTCGGTTTAAAAGCTGGTCATCAATTTGCCTGTCCGTCAGCGAGATAGCAAGCCCGCTAGCATATTTTTCCCGGGCTTCGTCAATATCCATCACTTCGCGAGCGGTCATTTTAAGCCCACCGCTGAAGTCATCAAAGCTGACCTGTCCGCTGACGATAAGTATGCGGTCTTTTTCCAGCAATTGCTGGTATTTATCCAGGGCGTCAGTAAACAACATCACTTCCAGCCGCCCGGAACGGTCATCCAGCGTGCAGATACCGATACGATTGCCGCGCTTGGTGACCATAACCCGCGCGGCAACAACGAGCCCCGCAGCCGTGATGACTTTACCACGTTCTGTCGGGTGCATGTCTTTCAGCCTTACGCCTCCGACATAACGCTCAATCTCTTTTAAATACTGGTTGATAGGGTGTCCCGTAAGGTACAGACCTAACGTTTCACGTTCCCCATCTAACACCACCTGCTCCGGCCACGGTTGGCAGCTGGCGTAGGATTGTTCAATTTGTTCCGGCTCTTCGGCCAGCACGCCGAACATATCGGCCTGACCGATAGCTTCCGCTTTCGCGTGTTGATCTGCCGCTTTTAACGCATCACCCAGCGAGTTCATCAGCGCCGCGCGGTGTGGCCCAAGACGGTCAAACGCCCCGGACATGATCAGTTTTTCCAGCACCCGCCGGTTTAACTTTTTGGTGTCGGTACGGGCGCAGAGATCAAACAGTTCGCGGAAGTAGCCGCCTTTATTACGGGCTTCGATGATGGCCTCAATCGGACCTTCACCTACCCCTTTGATGGCGCCAATACCATACACGATTTCGCCGTCGTCGTTGACGTGGAAATGGTAAAGACCGGAGTTTATATCTGGTGGCAGGATTTTCAGCCCCATCCGCCAGCACTCATCCACCAGGCCCACCACCTTCTCGGTGTTGTCCATATCGGCGGTCATTACCGCCGCCATAAACTCCGCCGGATAGTGCGCTTTCAGCCATAACGTTTGATATGACACCAAAGCATAGGCCGCAGAGTGCGATTTGTTAAATCCGTAACCCGCGAATTTCTCCACCAGGTCGAAGATTTTCATCGCCAGTTCGGCGTTGACTCCGTTCTTTTCTGCACCTTCAGCAAATACAGAACGCTGCTTAGCCATCTCTTCCGGCTTTTTCTTACCCATCGCACGACGCAGCATATCCGCGCCACCGAGGGTATAACCAGAAAGCACCTGCGCAATCTGCATGACCTGTTCCTGATACAGGATGATGCCGTAGGTTGGCTCCAGTACCGGTTTCAGGCTTTCATGCTGCCACTGTACGTCCGGATAGGAGATTTCTTCGCGACCATGTTTACGGTCGATAAAGTTATCCACCATCCCTGATTGCAACGGACCTGGGCGGAACAGCGCCACCAGTGCGATCATATCTTCGAAGCAGTCAGGTTGCAGACGCTTGATCAGATCCTTCATGCCGCGCGATTCAAGCTGGAATACCGCCGTGGTTTCCGAGCGTTGCAGCATGTCGAAGCTTTTCTTGTCATCCAGCGGGATCGCGGCGATATCCAGCGGCGGCTCGCCATTCTTCGCCCGCCGCTTGTTGATCATCTCCAGCGCCCAGTTGATGATGGTGAGCGTACGCAAACCAAGGAAGTCGAACTTCACCAGTCCGGCGTATTCAACGTCGCTTTTATCAAACTGGGTGACCGGATGTTTGCCCTCTTCATCGCAGTAAAGCGGCGCAAAATCGGTAATTTTGGTCGGCGCGATAACCACCCCACCGGCGTGCTTACCGGCGTTACGGGTGACCCCTTCCAGTTTGCGCGCCATGTCGATCAGCGCCTTAACTTCTTCATCCGCTTCGTAGATTTCCGGCAGCTGCGGCTCGGCTTCAAACGCTTTCGCCAGCGTCATCCCCGGATCGGGCGGGATCAGTTTCGAGATACGATCGACAAAGCCGTACGGATGCCCCAGCACGCGGCCTACGTCGCGGATCACCGCTTTCGCCGCCATTGTACCGAAGGTGATGATCTGCGATACCGCATCACGACCGTACATGTCCGCTACGTGCTCGATAACCTGATCGCGTTTCTCCATACAGAAGTCAACGTCGAAGTCAGGCATGGAGACACGTTCCGGGTTAAGGAAACGTTCGAACAGCAGGTCAAATTCCAGCGGATCGAGGTCGGTGATTTTCAGCGCGTAGGCCACCAGTGAACCCGCACCGGAGCCACGGCCTGGCCCTACCGGTACGCCGTTATCTTTCGACCACTGGATAAATTCCATAACGATGAGGAAGTAGCCCGGGAAGCCCATCTGGTTGATAACCTGAAGTTCAGTCTCCAGACGTTCGTCATATTCCGGGCGGCGCTTAACACGTTCTTCCTCGTCAGGGAATAAAAAGGCCAGACGCTCTTCCAGGCCCTCTTTTGCACGCTTGACCAGATAATCTTCGGTGCTCATGTCCCCGGTCGGGAACTGCGGCAGGAAGTATTCACCAAGACGCACAGTTACGTTACAGCGTTTGGCGATCTCAACGGTGTTGGCAAGGGCTTCGGGGATGTCGGCAAACAGCTCACACATCTCCTCTTCGCTACGCATATATTGCTGCGGCGAATAGTTACGCGGGCGTTTAGGATCGTCGAGGGTAAAGCCGTCGTGGATCGCGACGCGGATTTCGTGTGCGTCAAAGTCGCTGCTGTCGATAAAGCGCACATCGTTAGTCGCCACGACGGGCAAACCGCGCGCTTCCGCCAGTTCCACCGCCGCGTGCAGATAGCTTTCTTCATCCGGCCTGCCGGTGCGGATCAGCTCGAGAAAATAGCGATCCGGGAAGTGTTCTTCATAAAACGCGACACACTCATCTACCAGCGCGCTGTTACCACGCAAAAGACTGCGTCCGACGTCGCCCATGCGCCCGCCGGAAAGAAGGATCAACCCTTCATTTAATTCGATAAGCCAGTCGCGATCGATGATCGGCCCAGCGGCACCGTACCCGCGCTGATACGCTTTTGAGATCAGCAACGTCAGATTCTGATAGCCGGTATTGTTCGCCGCCAGTACCGTCAGGTGGGTTAACTCATCACCCAGCAGGTCGCACTGGACGTTAAAATCTGCCCCGACGATAGGCTTAATCCCTGCGCCATGTCCCGCTCCGTAGAACTTCACCAGACCACAAAGGTTGGTGAAATCGGTGATCGCCAGTGCTGGCATACCCAACGCCGCCGCCTTTTTTACCAACGGTGCAGTTTTGGCCAGGCCATCGATCATCGAGTAGTCGCTGTGCACCCGCAGGTGTACGAAACGTGGTTCAGACATCTTCAGATTCCGGTTTACTTAATCTCGACACAAGAATCAGGACGCAAGTCCCAGTGCGCGTTTGACAGGCCCAAAGCTGCGCCGATGGTGTTCGGTCGCGCCGTGTTCAGCCAGTTTTTCCAGATGAAAAGCGGTTGGGTACCCTTTGTGTTGGGCAAAACCATATTGCGGGAAAACAATATCCAGCGCCGCCATTTCGGCGTCACGCGTCACTTTCGCCAGGATAGACGCGGCACTGATTTCCGGTACGCGGCTATCGCCTTTCACCACAACCATCGCAGGCATCGGTAATTTCGGGCAGCGGTTACCATCAATCAACACATATTCCGGCGCAATATGCAGCCCAGCGACGGCACGCTGCATCGCCAGCATGGTCGCATGAAGAATGTTCAGCTCGTCGATTTCGTGGGGTTCCGCGCGGCCCAGACTCCAGCTCAACGCTTTCTCTTTGATCTCTTCACAGAGCGCCAGACGGCGTTTTTCGCTCAGCTTTTTGGAATCATTCAGCCCGGCAATCGGGCGCGCCGGGTCAAGGATCACCGCAGCGGTGACGACCGCGCCAACTAACGGCCCGCGTCCGACTTCATCCACACCCGCAACCAGCTGCGTGTGCGGATAAACAAATTCGATCATTGTGCTAACTCCAGAACGGCTTGTGCCGCCTGCTCATCGGCATTGCAGCGGATCTGCTGATGCAGTTCACGGAAGGTATCGTGCATCGCGTGGCTGATTTTCCCGTTCGCCAACAGCGGTAACAGCGCCGCAGCCAGTTTTTGCGGCTCACACTCTTCCTGCAATAACTCTTTGACTAACTCTCTGCCCGCCAGCAGATTTGGCAGCGAGACATAATCAGTTTTCACCAGCCGCTTCGCCAACCAGAAGGTAAAAGGCTTCATGCGATATCCCACCACCATCGGGCATTTCGCCAGCATACACTCCAGGGCTGCCGTACCCGACGCCAGTAGCGCCGCATCGCTGGCGACCATCGCCTCACGGCCCATCCCATCCAGCAAATGAACTGAAAAGTCTGGCGCGACTTCAGCTTTGATGCGTTCAAACTGCTCGCGGCGTTTGGCATTCACCAGTGGCACCACGATTTCGAGATCCGGATATGTCTGGCGCAAAAGCTGGGCCGTTTTCAGGAAATCGGCACTAAGCATTTCAACTTCTGCACCACGGCTCCCCGGTAGCAACGCCAGGCAGTGGGCATCGTGAGGGATCCCCAGCACATCACGGGCGGCATTTTTATCTGGATCTAATGGCATGGCATCAGCCATGGTATGACCGATAAAGCGGCACGGTACGTTGTATTTGTCATAAAACGCTTTTTCGAAAGGCAGAAATGCGAGCACCAGATCGGTGGCTCTGCCTATTTTGAAAACACGTTTCTGTCGCCACGCCCAGACTGACGGACTGACGTAATGAATGGTTTTGATACCCTGCTTTTTGAGGTTACCTTCAAGAGTAATATTGAAGTCAGGCGCATCAATACCAACAAAAACATCTGGCTTCAGTTCGCCAAAACGCTTTGTCAGATCGGCACGAATATGCAGTAAGCGACGCAGACGACCGAGCACTTCAACAATGCCCATCACCGCCAGTTCTTCCATTTCGTACCAGGCTTCGCAGCCTTCAGCCTGCATTCGTGGCCCGGCAACACCAACAAAGCGGGCGTTGGGCACACGTTCTTTCAGAGCGCGGATTAAACCGGCCCCTAGGATATCGCCGGAGGTTTCTCCGGCGACCAGGGCAATCGTTAATGGACGCTGTTCAGTCATTAACGAATCAGACCGCGCGTTGAGCGTGAAAAGAAATCGGTAAAGGCTTTCACTTCCGGATATGTTTCCGCCAGTTCAGCAATTTCCGGTTTCACTTCATCGAGCGTTTTACCGCTACGATAAATCAGCTTATACGCATTGCGGATAGCGGTAATCGCCTCACGGCTGAATCCGCGGCGCTTCAGCCCTTCGATATTGACACCGAACGGCGTTGCGTGGTTACCCTGCGCAATGACATAAGGAGGGACGTCCTGCGCCACACCGGAGCAGCCGCCAACCATCACGTGCGCACCAATGATGCAGAACTGATGGACTGCGGTCATGCCGCCGATGATCGCGAAGTCGTCAACCGATACGTGACCCGCCAGCGTTGCGTTGTTGGCGAGAATACAGCGGTTACCTACCGTACAATCGTGCGCAATGTGCGCGTTGATCATCAGTAAGTTGTCGCTGCCCACCTTCGTCAATCCACCGCCCTGGACTGTGCCACGATGAATGGTGACGCTTTCGCGAATGCGGTTACGATCGCCGATTTCCACACGGGTCGGTTCGCCAGCATATTTCAGATCCTGGTTAACTTCGCCGATGGAGGCGAACTGATAAATCTCATTATCGCGGCCAATTTTAGTATGACCATTCACGACAACGTGAGATTTCAGTACGGTACCCTCACCAATTCCGACATGGGGTCCAACGATACAAAAAGGACCAATGTGTGCGTTCGCGCCAATTGACGCGCCCTCTTCCACAATGGCGGTTGGATGCACAAAGGCGGATTTATCAATCACGTATCAGGCCTCCCGGCTACGAGCACACATCATCGTTGCTTCGCAAACTACTTTACCATCGACCAGAGCAACCCCTTTAAAACGGGTCAGGCCGCGGCGCGTTTTTTCGAAAGTGACTTCCATGATCATTTGATCGCCAGGCACGACCGGGCGCTTGAAGCGCGCTTCGTCAATACCAGCGAAGTAGTACAGCTCACCCGGTTCCAGTTTTCCTACGCTTTTAAACGCCAGAATACCTGTTGCCTGTGCCATTGCTTCCAGAATCAGCACACCCGGGAAAATCGGTTTTCCAGGGAAATGGCCCTGGAAGAATGGCTCATTGACAGAGACATTTTTTACTGCGCGCAGAAAACGACCTTCTTCAAAATCCAGCACGCGATCCACCAGTAAGAACGGGAAACGGTGCGGCAGAAGTTCTAAAATCTCTTCAATCTGCAGAGTATGAGTGTTAGTAGTCAAGATACTCTTCCTGTCAAAATATAAGAAACGACAATAATAACACGGCCTGCCGCAATCGTAAGAATGAGACAGGCCGTAAAGTTTGGCGAACAAAAGATGGAACGTTAGTCTTGTTGATTAACCTTGCGCTCAAGCGATTTCAGACGCTTGCTCATGTCATCAATGTTCATCACCAGTGCAGCGGTTTTGCGCCAGACTTTGTTGGGTTGCAGCGGAATGCCTGAGGAATAGACGCCTGGTTCAGTGATGGGACGCATCACCATACCCATGCCCGTAACCGTCACTTTGTCGCATATTTCCATATGCCCGTTGATTACGCTGGCTCCGCCGATCATGCAGTAACGACCAATTTTCAGGCTGCCCGCCATAATGACGCCACCGGCAACCGCCGTATTGTCGCCAATCACGACGTTATGTGCAATCTGGCACTGGTTATCAATGATCACGCCATTGCCAATAACAGTGTCATCCAGTGCGCCGCGATCGATGGTAGTGCAGGCACCGATCTCCACGCGATCGCCAATAATTACGCGACCAATCTGTGGGATCTTAACCCAGTTACCACGATCGTTGGCATAACCAAAGCCGTCTGCGCCTACCACTGTTCCGGACTGGATCAGGCAATTCTGACCGATCTGGATCTCATGGTAAATGGTTACGTTCGCCCAGAGACGCGAACCTGCACCGATTTTGCTGTTTTTACCTACGAAGCAACCGGCACCGATAATCACGTTATCGCCCAGTTCAACGCCGGATTCAATCACCGCGTTAGCGCCAATCGATACATTGTTCCCCAGCTTCGCCGTCGCGTCGATCACCGCACTGGGTGCAATGTTCTGCGCGGGCTGCGGCGTGGTATCTAAAATTTGCGCCATGCGCGCGTAAGTCAGGTAGGGATTCTTCACTACCAGCGCGGCACTTTTCGCGAAAGGAAGATCGTCCTGGGTCATGACAACCGCGGACGCCTGGCACAAGCCTAAATGCTCACGGTATTTTGGGTTAACCATGAACGTAATGTGACCTGTTTGTGCAGATTGCATGGACGCAACGCCGGTGATGACGATATCGCCATCACCGTGTAGTTCTGCATCCAACTGCTGCGCTAAATCAGCCAGTCGAATTGAAGGCATTACTTATTTAACCTGTTTCAGTACGTCGGCAGTGATGTCTTTTACATCGCTGCTGTTGTAAGCAACGGCGTTTGCATCAACAACCAGATCGATATCCTGGCTGTTGGCAACGGATTTCACAGCAGTCTGGATACGAGTAACCAGTTTGCCGCGTTCTTCGTTGGAACGACGTGCGCGATCCTGCTCAAAAGCCTGCGCTTTCTGAGCAAAAGTCTGGCGCTGAGCCATCACGTCTTTTTCCAGCTTAGTGCGATCGCTGCCCGCTTTCATGGACTGCAGCTTTTTCATTTTAGCCTGCAGATCGGTTTCCATACGCTGCAGTTCGCTGGCACGGCCTTTGAACTCATTTTCCAGCGTGTTAGAAACACCGGTTTTCTGCGCTACCTGCTGGAACAGGCTGCCCATATTGACGATTGCAATTTTGTCAGCCGCCTGAGCAGAAGTTGCCAGTGCTAAACCGAGACCTGCCGCTAATAACCACTTTTTCACAATAAACTCCTTACCATCCCATTTGCACCGGAGGGTGCAGTTCTTTGCGTGGCCCGGCGATCTTATATTGATCGCCTAAAGTCATCGCTACACTACCACTACATTCCTTTGTGGAGAACACTTACCAGGTTTTACCGATGTTAAACTGGAACTGTTCTGCCTTGTCTCCATCGTACTTTTTGAACGGCTGGGCGTAGGAGAACACCAACGGCCCCAATGGGGACATCCATTGTAATGCGATACCCGCAGACATACGGATATTGCTTGGATCACTATAGTCCGGATATCCAGAATATTGGCTGGAATCCCAGTTTGTATCCCAAACGGTACCCATATCCCAGAAGAAGGAAGTACGAACCGAGTTAGCATACTTATCGCTAATAAACGGCGTCGGGGTGATGAACTCGAGGCTGGCAACCGCCATGGCGTTACCGCCTACAGCATCATCCGATTTACACAGGTCTTTCGCGCCGTCCTGAGTCGCACATTCGTAATCATAGTCCGGATCATAATTACTGGCCTGATGCGGGAAGTAAACTGCTTTCGGACCAATGGTATTGGACTGGAAGCCACGGACGTGCTGGAACCACCGGCATAGAAGTTCTCGTAGAACGGCATCTCTTTGCCGCCTAAACCATCACCATAACCCCAGCGGGTACGCCCCAGAACAACCCATTTGTGATCGTCATCGATCGGCACATAAGTCGCCGTGTCTAACGTCACTTTGTAGTATTCGTTATCCGATCCAGGAATGGTCACTTTACCGGTCAGGTTGACACGTGAACCATCTGTCGGGAAGTAACCACGGTCAAGCTTGTTATAGGTCCAACCATAGTTGAACGTGAAGTCGTCCGTTTTGAAGCTGTTATCCTGATCAGAGGTGCTCGGATGTTCACCCATAGAGTACAGATAACGCCACATCGCAACCTGAGGCTGCATGTTGGACAGGGAGTTATGTACATAACCCAGACCTGCACGCAGCGAGTTATATTCGTTGATCGGGAAGCCCAACGTCACGTCTGTACCATAACTCTTGTTGGTATAGTCGGACAGGTCGGCGTCATCTGCCTGGAAGTCATTATAGAAGAGACGACCACCGAGGCTTACACCATCTACAGTGAAGTACGGGTTGGTTACCGACAATTCAGCATAGGTCTGGTAATCGTTTTTGGTCCCGTTGATACCAACAGCATAACCTGTACCTAACCAGTTATCCTGTTGCACGCCAGCCTGGAAGCTCACGCCACTTTCAGTACCGTAACCAATCCCGAAGTTGAAGCTACCGGTGTTACGTTCTTTCACCTTGTAGACTACATCTACTTGGTCCGGGCTACCCGGAACACGTTGGGTATCGGTATCGACAGTTTCAAAGAAGCCCAGACGATTCAGACGCTCCTTACCCTGATCGACCAGATCGCTTCCCAGCCATGCACCTTCCATCTGACGCATTTCGCGACGCAGGACGGCATCTTTCGAGGTATCGTTACCTTCAAAACGGATCTTACGCACGTAGAAACGGTTACCCGCATCAACGTTCACGCGTAATTTAACGGTTTTGTCGGCATCGTTAATTTCAGGCATCGACTGTACGCGCGGATAGGCATAACCATAGCGACCGAGAAGCTTTTTGATGTCATCTTCCATCTTGGTCACTTTGGTGCCGTTATACAGCTCGCCCGGCTCGATCTTAGTCAGCTGCTCAATTTCAGCGGAGTGCCCGGCAAGGTTGCCGCTCACTTCAACGCCAGAAAGCTTGTACTGATCGCCTTCGGTAATGTTCACCGTGACGTAAATACCTTTTTTATCTGGCGTCAGACTGACCTGGGTAGAGTCGATGTTGAAACGGGCATAACCGCGATCCAGATAGTAGCTGCGCAGGGTTTCAAGGTCGCCCGCCAGTTTCTGTTTCTGGTATTTACGATCGCCTACCACGTTCCACCACGGCACTTCGTCACGCAGTTGGAAATGAGAGATCAGTTCGTCGGTGGTGAAAGCATGGTTACCAACAATGTTAATTTGCTGGATTTCAGCTGACACACCTTCCTGGAACACCAGTTTTAGGTCAACACGGTTGCGCGGCAGCGGGGTCACGACAGCTTTTACGCTGGCGCTATATTTACCGACGCTGTAGTAGAAGTCTTCCAGACCTTTCTCGATATCGGCAATGGTGGTGCGATCGAGGGATTCGCCCACACGCACACCAGAAGCCTCGAGGTTTTGCTTCAGCATGTCATCTTTCACCGATTTGTTACCGGAGAAAGTAATGCTGGCAATGGTCGGACGTTCTTTTACCTGAACCAGAAGGGTATCACCATCACGAAGGACGCGAACATCCTCAAAGTTGCCGGTAGCAAACAGAGCGCGAATGGTATTACTGATATCTTCATCATTAACCGTGTCGCCTGTACGCACCGGCATACTGAGGAGGGCCGCACCAACGGCGACACGCTGAAGGCCTTCGAAATGAATATCTTTCACTACGAACCCTTCAGCACCGTATACGGTGGCGCTGCTAAACAGCAGCGACGCTATGAGCAACTTTTTCATCGCCATCGTTATTATGCGTTCTTCCTAACTAACTCTCATAACCGAGAGAAATCATTGAAAAGTGCAAGCCCCATTAACAGCACCAGCAGAATCGAGCCAATGCGATAACAAAAGTCTTGAACCCGCTCGGATACCGGTCCGCCCTTGATCTTTTCGATCGCAAGGAACAGCAGATGCGCCCCGTCAAGTACGGGCAACGGAAACAGGTTAATTATCCCTAAGTTCACGCTAATAAGCGCAAGAAACGGCAGGTAATAAACTACCCCGAGTTCCGCTGTCATCCCAGCCCCCTTGGCGATAGAGATCGGCCCACTGAGGTTGTTCAGTTTCACATCACCGGTGATCAATTTTCCCAGCATACTGACCGTCAGCTTCATCAGCTGCCACGTTTTGTCCGTGGCTTCGACGATGGCGTTGAACGGCCCATACTGGCGTACAACTTTATACTCATCTGGCAAAGGAATGACTTTCGGCTCAATACCGACAAAACCAATCGCTTTACCATTACCCGGTTTACTCTCCGGGATTAATGTCAAAGACAAGAGACTTCCCTGCCTTTCGATTTCTAACGCTAAGGATTTCCCCGGGTTATCCCGGACAAGCATCACAAAGGTCACCCACTGCGTTAAGGGCTGACCATCGACTTTAACGATCCTGTCGCCTGCTTGCAAACCTGCCTTGCTTGCCGCCGAGTTTGGCTGCACATTTTCCAGTACAGGTTCAATTTGCAGCCCACGAGGACGAATCCCCAGCGAAGATACCGGATCTTCTTTATCAGGCTCAAACGCCCAGTGACGTAAATCGAGCTTTACATCCCGCCGTTGGTCGCTGCCAAATGGCGCTACTGTAATGGTGGTGCTTTCATCGCCAATTTTATCGACCAACTGCAAACGCACGGCATCCCAATCAGGCGTTTCGATACCATCTACGGCTTTTAGTTCCGTACCTGGTGCAATTTGTGCTTCCGCAGCTATCGAATTGGCTGCTATTTCACCAACCACCGGACGTACGCCAGGCACACCAATAATAAAAACCAGCCAGTAGGCAAAGATAGCAAAAATGAAGTTTGCAACCGGACCTGCGGCAATAATCGCCGCTCGTTGGCCAACAGATTTATTATTGAAGGCATGGTGGCGGAGTTCCGGAACGACCGGTTCTGCGCGCTCATCCAGCATTTTGACATAACCGCCCAGCGGGATCAGGGCGATAACATATTCGGTGCCGAGCTTATCAGTTCGCCGCCAGAGCGCCTTACCAAACCCTATTGAGAAACGCTCAACGCGAACACCACAACGCCGGGCAACCCAGAAATGACCAAATTCATGCACAGTGATAAGTACACCCAGTGCAACGATGAACGAAGCCAAATCCCAGAGAAAACTCAGCATATTACCTTCCGTTAAAGCGTCCTGAATACCAGTAACAACAAGCAAGCAAAGACCGGTACCGCAGCCGTCAGGCTATCAATACGATCTAAAATACCACCGTGTCCTGGAATTAAATGACCGCTGTCCTTAATTCCTGCTTCACGCTTAAACATACTCTCGGTCAGATCGCCGAGCACTGAGGCTAACGCTGCGACAATAGAGCAAATGAGTAAGGTGACGGGAGCGACGTCGAGATTCGCCCACATGCCATAACCCCATGAGATTACCGCTGCAGTAGCGAGTCCACCTATAAAGCCTTGCCAGGTTTTACCCGGAGAAACCTTCGGTGCCAGCTTATGTTTACCAAACAATTTGCCAAACATATATGCGCCGGAGTCAGCGCCCCATACCAGGATCATGACATAGAGCAGCCATATTGCGCCACTGTAATGATTCTCGTCATAGTGCCAGGCCCGTAACGCCAGCATGCCCCAGAAGAAGGGAACAATGGTTAGCACGCCAAAAATAAGGCGCAATGTTTTAGAGTTACGCCAGATTGCTGCGGAACCTGGGTAAAACAGCACCAGCAATAGCGAGACAATCCACCAACCCAGCGAAGCCCAAAGTGAGATTTCAACCAGCGGTTGATGAATATTTCGGTGATATTCCGGCAACAGAAAAAGCATCAGCGCCAACAATAACCCGCATAACACCGCCAACCATACTCGCTGCGAACGAGTGGTAAAACCGCTAAGCTGTCCCCATTCCCACGCTGCCAGCATGCAGACCACCAGCGTTACAATGGCGAACCCCACCGGCGGCAACAGAAACAACGCCGCGATGACGACGGGTATTAACACAAAAGCAGATATCAGGCGATACTTCAGCAAAAGCGCCCCCCATCAGGCTGTTTCATCACCGGGCTCGGTGCCGCCGAAACGACGCTCTCGATTAGCAAAGGCATTTAACGCCCCTTCAAAGTCTTGTTCATCGAAATCGGGCCAGAGAACATCTATAAAGTAAAGTTCGGCATAGGCAATTTGCCAAAGCAAAAAGTTACTAATGCGATGCTCCCCCCCAGTCCTAATTACTAAATCTACAGGGGCCAGTTCATGCATACAGACATGCTGGTTTAGCATCTCTTCATCTATCTGATCTGGTTGCAGGTTTCCTTGCTGCACCTTTTCAGCCAGTTGCCTGACTCCCTGGACTATATCCCAACGTCCACCGTAGTTCGCCGCAATATTCAGCGTCAGACCGGTATTCCCGGCTGTTAGCGCTTCAGATTTACGAATACATTCTTGCAAACGCGAGTTAAAGCGACTGGTATCGCCAATAATACGCAGACGCACGTTATGTCGGTGCAGACTTTTTACTTCGCTATCGAGCGCCCACACAAACAGTTCCATTAACGCACTGACTTCCTGCGCTGGTCGGTTCCAGTTTTCACTACTAAAGGCATACAGCGTTAACGCCTCAATACCGTTGTTGGCCGCAAAAGAGACAGCCCGGCGGACGGATTTTGCCCCGGCTTTATGCCCAAAGGCACGAATCTTCCCTTGCTTTTTTGCCCAGCGACCATTGCCGTCCATAATGATCGCAACATGACGGCAGCCATGCGCTGGCAATTTTTCGCTAAGTGGTTGAGTAGCAGACAACATCACGCGTTTTTTATTCCCTGACAGGGTTTACGGTACTCAGGAATACTGAAGCCTATACAAAAAAAGCCATGCAAAACCACGGCATACCTGACCTTATAAAGCCAACTACTTACGATCAGATGGCGCAGACTATATCACTGAAGCCCTACGCTAACAAATAGCGAGACTCTCTGTAGCCGGATTATCCTCAGCTTGCGAGACGCATCACCTCTTTTCTGGCGACTTCACGCGCGTTCGCATCAACAGATAACACATCGTCCACACATTGTGGTTCGCGCATATCCATTTTTTCCAGTACCGATAAATTCAACGCAGCGATATCCGTAAAGCGGATTTGTTGCGCAAGAAAAGCAGCAACGGTGATTTCGTTTGCGGCATTCAATGCTGTCGTCGCTGCCTGACCTTGTTCGAACGCCTCCATCGCCAGTTTCAGGCATGGATAACGATCATAATCCGGTGCGGCAAATGTCAACGCACTTAGTTTGCAAAAATCGAGCGGCTTCACGCCAGAGTTCACGCGATTCGGCCATGCCATGGTGTGGGCAATTGGCGTACGCATATCCGGTTCCCCCAGCTGCGCCAGAACACTGCCGTCCTGATAGCGCACCATTGAGTGAATCACTGACTGCGGGTGAATCAGCACTTCCATCTGGCTGGCGCTGGCGTTAAATAGCCAACGCGCTTCAATGTATTCCAGACCTTTGTTCATCATGGTAGCCGAATCGACAGAAATTTTACGCCCCATCGACCAGTTCGGATGACGGCAGGCTTGATCCGGCGTCATTGTTGCCAAATCGCGCAATGGCGTCTCACGGAAAGGGCCACCAGACCCGGTAAGTAAAATGGACACCACGCCATTTTGCTCAAGGTCAGCGTATCCCAGATTATGCTGGATAGGTTGCGGTAAACTCTGAAAAATGGCGTTATGTTCGCTATCGACCGGTAACAATTGCGCTTTGCTCTGCTTTACGGCGTCCATAAACAGACGTCCGCAGGTAACCAGTGATTCTTTATTGGCCAGCAAAATGGTTTTACCCGCGCGGATCGCAGCAAGCGTAGGTAACAGCCCAGCAGCGCCAACAATGGCTGCCATCACCTGATCAACATCCTCAAGCGCTGCCATATCGCAAGCGGCTTGTTGCCCACTTAAGACTTCGGTGCGGCTACCCTGTTGCTGTAGCATCGTTTTAAGAAGTTTCGCACTCGCTTCATCGTCCATTACGGCATAGCGGGGAGAGAATTCCAGGCACTGTTCTACCATGCGAGTGACATTTTTGCCTGCCACCAGCGCAACTACGCGGAAGTGTTCGGGATTATGGCGCACCACGTCCAGCGTGCTGCAACCAATCGAGCCGGTCGAGCCCAGAATGGTGAGTTGCTTCATGAAACATCCAGAGTTGAGACAGAATAAAAAGCAAAACGCCGCCAGCCGATCCGCAAGGATCTACTGAGCGGCGTTTTTGTCGTTCAAGAAATCAGAACTGCATCAGTTCTGCTTCTTTGTCTGCCAGCGCCGCTTCAATTTTCTTGATTGCAGCATCAGTCAGTTTCTGTACATCGTCCTGAGAACGGCGATCGTCGTCTTCGCTGATCTCTTTATCTTTCAACAGTGCTTTCACTTTGTCGTTCGCGTCACGACGCACGTTACGTACTGCAACACGCGCTTGTTCTGCTTCACCACGAACGATTTTGGTCAGATCTTTACGACGTTCTTCCGTCAGCGGCGGCAGCGGAACACGGATGTCGCTACCCGCAGAGTTCGGGTTCAGGCCAAGATCGGACGCCATAATCGCTTTTTCAACGGCCGGAGACATTGAACGATCAAACACGTTGATTTTCAGAGTACGGGAATCTTCTACCGTTACGCTTGCCAGCTGACGCAGCGGCGTCGGCGTGCCGTAATATTCTACGACAATGCCATCCAGCAGGCTGGGAGAAGCACGACCCGTGCGTATTTTGCTGATTTGGGTTTTGAACGCTTCTACGCATTTGTCCATGCGTACTTCAGCATCTTTTCTGATATCGCTAATCACGTTACGAATCCTTGAAAACTTGTCTCAGTCAGACCAGACAGTCACACACAGTGGAAGTGTGCTAAGTATAGCCCTGATTAAACATATTACGGGTAATCGTCTGGATTATTAGGCTATTTTATTTGCCATTTTGGCCCCGAGCAGTGCTCGCCATCCTCACGTACTTTTGTACGCTCCGGTTGCTGCGCGCTGGCCGTGACCAAACTGCCTGCAACAATAACGCCTTATAACCAGACTTACGCCCCCGCGATACTTACGCGGAATCTTACCCTTATTTATCCATCACGGGAATTATTCCGTGATTAAAGTCCCTTCTTTTTCACCCATTACCACACGGCGCAGCGCACCCGGTTTGTTCATATTGAAAACACGAATCGGTAATTTATGGTCACGAGCCAGCGTGAAGGCCGCCAGGTCCATGACTTTCAGCTCTTTTTCCAGCACTTCGCTGTAAGTCAGTTGCTCGTACATGGTTGCGGTTGGATCTTTCGCCGGATCAGCGGTAAACACGCCGTCAACTTTGGTTGCTTTCAGCACCACATCGGCTTCAATTTCGATACCACGCAGGCAAGCTGCTGAGTCGGTGGTAAAGAACGGGTTACCTGTACCGGCGGAGAGGATCACCACACGGTTGTTGCGCAACAGGCTGATAGCTTCTGCCCAGCTGTAGCTGTCGCACACGCCATTCAATGGAATAGCGGACATCAGACGAGCGTTCACATAGGCGCGGTGCAGTGCATCACGCATTGCCAGGCCGTTCATTACGGTCGCCAGCATCCCCATGTGGTCGCCCACAACGCGGTTCATACCCGCTTTCGCCAGACCAGCGCCACGGAACAGGTTACCCCCACCAATCACCACACCAACCTGAATACCCAGTTCAACCAGTTCTTTGATTTCCTGAGCCATACGATCCAGTATGCTTGCATCAATACCGAAGCCTTCAGTGCCCTGCAGAGCTTCGCCACTCAACTTAAGCAGAATGCGTTTATAGACGGGTTTTGCATTGGTAGCCATGTTTCTTTCCTGAGACTGTCAACGATTGAAATGAATTAATACTAGCGACATTGTACGTCGCTTTTCAGCGCAGCCCCACAAGGGTTAGCTGAATTTACAAGATGGGCACAAAAAGAAGCCGCCCTCAGGCGGCTCCTTTTTGATAATTAAGACTGCTTGGACATCGCAGCAACTTCTGCTGCAAAGTCAGTCTCAACTTTCTCGATGCCTTCACCCACTTCGAAGCGGATGAAGCCAGTCACTTCAGCGTTATGCTCTTTCAGCAGCTGACCAACAGTTTTGCTTGGTTCCATAACGAACGGCTGACCGGTCAGAGAAACTTCGCCGGTGAATTTCTTCATGCGGCCTTCAACCATTTTCTCTGCGATTTCTTTCGGCTTACCAGACTGCATCGCTATATCCAGCTGTACCTGGTATTCTTTTTCTACCACTTCAGCGGATACGTCTTCTGGTTTGATGAATTCTGGCTTGCTTGCAGCAACGTGCATAGCGATGTGTTTAACCAGCTCTTCGTCAGCGCCTTTAGCAGCAACCAGAACGCCGATACGCGCACCGTGCTGATAAGAACCCAGAACGTCGCCTTCCAGCGCAGCAACGCGGCGAATGTTGATGTTTTCACCAATTTTCGCTACCAGCGCAACACGTTCTTCTTCGAACTGTGCTTTCAGAACTTCAACGTCAGTGATTTTGCCAGCAACAGCTGCGTCCAGAACTTTGTCTGCGAACGCCTGGAAACCAGCGTCTTTTGCAACGAAGTCAGTCTGGCAGTTAACTTCCAGAATGATGCCGTAGTTGCCGTCGATTTTGGTTTTGATCACGCCGTCAGCAGCAACGTTGCCTGCTTTTTTCGCTGCTTTAATAGCACCGGACTTACGCATGTTTTCGATTGCCAGCTCGATGTCGCCGTTAGCTTCAGTCAGTGCTTTTTTGCAATCCATCATGCCTGCGCCAGTACGCTCACGCAGCTCTTTTACCAGGGATGCGGTAATTTCAGCCATTCTAAAATCCTCGGAGATGTGATCTGCCCGGCATTAAACCGCACAGATATAAAAGTGAAAAAGGGGGCCATATGCAGGCCCCCTAACCAAACGTGTACTACCTGGTCTATAAGGGCTCTCCCCCTTCATATTTCGCGCCGCAGATGCGTTATCTTCGCTCGCTCATCCCGGTCACTTACTGATGTAAGCTCCCGGGAATTCTCGAGCTTGCCGCCTTTCTGCAACTCGAACTATTTTGGGGGAGTTATCAAGCCTTATTACTCAGCTTCTACGAAGCTTTCTTCCGCCTGGGAAGCCAGATCCTGAGAACGGCCTTCACGTACGGTTGCAGCTACAGCGCCCAGGTACAGGGTCACAGCACGGATTGCGTCGTCGTTACCCGGGATAACGAAGTCAACACCGTCCGGATCAGAGTTGGTATCAACGATAGCAAATACCGGAATACCCAGGTTGTTTGCTTCTTTGATAGCAATGTGTTCGTGGTCAGCATCGATTACAAACAGAGCGTCCGGCAGACCGCCCATGTCTTTGATACCGCCCAGGCTGTTTTCCAGTTTCTCCAGCTCACGAGTGCGCATCAGCGCTTCTTTCTTGGTCAGCTTTTCGAAAGTACCGTCCTGAGACTGAGTTTCCAGGTCTTTCAGACGTTTGATGGACTGACGAACGGTTTTCCAGTTAGTCAGCATACCGCCCAGCCAGCGATGGTTCACGAAGAACTGGTCGCAGCTCAGAGCAGCGTCTTTCACCGCTTCGCTTGCAGCGCGTTTAGTACCAACGAAAAGGATTTTACCTTTGCGAGAAGCAATCTTGTTCAGTTCAGCCAGAGCTTCGTTGAACATCGGTACAGTTTTCTCAAGGTTGATGATGTGAACTTTGTTACGCGCACCGAAGATGAACGGCTTCATTTTCGGGTTCCAGTAACGGGTCTGGTGACCGAAGTGAACACCAGCCTTGAGCATGTCGCGCATGGAAACAGTTGCCATGATTAAAACCTCTATATAAAAGTTGGGGTTATGCCTCCACGTATCCCATATTACCGACCCCAAAGGGCACCCCGGAATATGTGCCGATACGTGTGTGTTGTTACACAAAGTGAGATTGTCGCTTCCGTCCAGTCTGTGTATACGAAATGGATCGGAAGTCCGGCGCGCTTTATACCACAAATACGTCATGGACACCAATAATTGTTGGCGCTGTGTACAGCATCAGACGTTGAATTTTCTATTATAGAAAACGTTCAGTGGCACGTTTGGCGAAATTCAGAATGATTCTCAATTTGCCCGGGTGTGATACCATTGACGGCACTTACATATATATTGTCGGTATCACCGACGCTGATGGACAGAATTAATGGCTATCTCAATCAAGACCCCAGAAGATATCGAAAAAATGCGCGTCGCTGGCCGACTGGCTGCCGAAGTGCTGGAGATGATCGAACCGTATGTTAAACCGGGCGTCAGCACCGGCGAGCTGGATCGCATCTGTAATGATTACATTGTTAATGAACAACACGCGGTTTCTGCCTGCCTCGGCTATCACGGCTATCCGAAATCCGTTTGCATCTCTATTAATGAAGTGGTGTGCCACGGTATCCCGGACGATGCGAAGCTGCTGAAAGATGGCGATATCGTTAACATTGATGTCACCGTAATCAAAGATGGTTTCCACGGCGATACCTCGAAAATGTTTATCGTCGGTAAGCCGACCATCATGGGCGAACGTCTGTGCCGCATCACGCAAGAAAGCCTGTACCTGGCGCTGCGCATGGTCAAACCAGGCATTAACCTGCGCGAAATCGGTGCGGCGATTCAGAAGTTTGTCGAAGCAGAAGGCTTCTCCGTCGTTCGTGAATATTGCGGACACGGTATTGGTCGCGGCTTCCATGAAGAACCGCAGGTGCTGCACTATGACTCCCGTGAAACCAACGTCGTACTGAAACCTGGGATGACGTTCACCATCGAGCCAATGGTCAACGCGGGTAAAAAAGAGATCCGCACCATGAAAGATGGCTGGACGGTAAAAACCAAAGATCGCAGCTTGTCTGCACAATATGAGCATACTATTGTGGTGACTGATAACGGCTGCGAAATTCTGACGCTACGCAAGGATGACACCATCCCGGCGATAATCTCGCACGACGAATAAGATGAAGCCGGCGAATGCCGGCTTTTTTAATGCGATAATTTAATCTTATGAGTGGCGCACAATGAATACCCTTCCAGAACAGTACGCAAACACCGCTCTCCCCACCCTGCCCGGTCAACCGCAAAATCCATGCGTCTGGCCCCGTGATGAATTAACCGTCGGTGGGATAAAAGCCCATATCGATACTTTCCAGCGTTGGCTGGTGATGCCTTTGACAATGGGATCTCTGCAGAACAGTTGATTGAGGCGCGCACCGAGTTTATCGACCAGCTCCTGCAACGATTATGGATTGAAGCGGGATTCAGCCAGATTGCCGACCTGGCATTGGTCGCCGTCGGTGGCTACGGTCGTGGCGAGCTGCATCCACTTTCTGACATCGATTTACTGATTTTAAGCCGTAAAAAGCTCCCGGACGATCAGGCGCAAAAAGTGGGCGAGCTGTTAACGCTGCTCTGGGATGTAAAGCTGGAAGTCGGTCATAGTGTGCGCACGCTTGAAGAGTGCATGCTGGAAGGGTTATCGGATTTAACCGTCGCCACCAATTTAATCGAATCCCGCTTATTAATTGGCGATGTTGCGCTCTTCCTCGAACTGCAAAAACATATTTTTAGCGAAGGATTCTGGCCTTCCGACAAGTTCTACGCGGCGAAAGTTGAAGAACAGAACCAGCGCCATCAGCGTTACCACGGCACCAGCTACAATCTTGAACCAGACATCAAAAGTAGCCCTGGCGGCTTGCGCGATATCCACACTCTGCAATGGGTGGCCCGCCGTCATTTTGGCGCAACATCGCTGGATGAAATGGTTGGGTTTGGCTTCTTAACCTCAGCGGAGCGGGCGGAATTAAACGAATGTCTGCATATACTGTGGCGTATTCGCTTTGCCCTGCATCTGGTCGTCAGCCGTTACGATAATCGCCTGTTATTCGATCGCCAACTTAGCGTCGCTCAGCGTCTGAATTACAGTGGTGAAGGCAACGAACCGGTCGAGCGGATGATGAAGGATTACTTCCGCGTTACACGCCGCGTCAGTGAACTCAACCAGATGCTGCTGCAACTGTTCGATGAAGCCATCCTCGCCCTTCCTGCCGACGAAAAACCACGTCCAATCGACGATGAGTTTCAGCTACGCGGTACGCTAATCGACCTGCGTGATGAAACACTATTTATGCGCCAGCCGGAAGCCATCTTGCGTATGTTCTACACCATGGTGCGCAACAGTGCGATCACCGGCATTTACTCCACCACGCTGCGCCAGTTACGCCATGCCCGTCGCCATCTGCAACAACCGCTGTGTAATATTCCGGAAGCACGAAAACTGTTTTTGAGCATTCTGCGTCACCCCGGAGCGGTGCGGCGCGGGCTATTGCCAATGCATCGCCATAGCGTGCTCGGCGCGTATATGCCGCAATGGTCGCATATCGTCGGGCAGATGCAGTTTGATCTGTTCCACGCCTACACGGTGGATGAACATACTATCCGCGTGATGCTGAAACTGGAGAGTTTTGCCAGTGAAGAAACGCGCCAGCGCCATCCGTTGTGTGTGGACGTCTGGCCGCGCCTGCCGTCAACTGAGCTGATTTTCATCGCCGCGCTGTTTCACGATATCGCCAAAGGACGCGGCGGCGACCACTCCATTCTCGGTGCTCAGGATGTAGTGCATTTTGCAGAACTCCACGGGCTGAACTCACGCGAAACACAGCTGGTTGCCTGGCTGGTTCGCCAGCACTTGCTGATGTCGGTGACAGCACAACGCCGCGATATTCAGGACCCTGAAGTCATCAAGCAGTTTGCCGAAGAAGTTCAAACGGAAAATCGTCTGCGCTATCTGGTATGCCTGACAGTGGCTGACATTTGCGCCACCAACGAAACGCTGTGGAATAGCTGGAAGCAAAGTCTGTTGCGCGAACTCTATTTTGCCACCGAAAAGCAGCTACGACGCGGAATGCAAAACACGCCGGATATGCGCGAACGGGTTCGCCATCACCAACTCCAGGCACTGGCACTACTGCGCATGGATAACATCGACGAAGAGGCGCTGCACCAAATTTGGTCACGCTGTCGTGCTAACTATTTTGTCCGCCATAGCCCAAATCAACTGGCCTGGCATGCCCGCCATTTATTACAGCATGATTTAAGCAAACCACTGGTATTGCTTAGCCCGCAGGCTACGCGTGGAGGCACCGAGATTTTTATCTGGAGCCCGGACCGCCCCTATCTGTTTGCCGCCGTCTGTGCCGAATTAGACCGCCGCAATTTAAGTGTTCACGACGCACAAATTTTCACCACTCGCGACGGTATGGCGATGGATACCTTTATCGTGCTGGAACCCGATGGCAGCCCGCTGTCCGCAGATCGTCATGAGGTTATTCGGTTTGGTCTGGAGCAAGTACTGACGCAAAGTAGCTGGCAGCCACCGCAGCCCCGTCGCCAACCCGCCAAATTACGCCATTTTACTGTTGAAACCGAAGTAACGTTTTTGCCGACCCATACCGACCGCAAATCGTTCCTTGAGCTTATCGCGCTCGACCAGCCAGGACTGCTGGCGAGAGTCGGGAAAATTTTTGCCGATCTGGGAATTTCGCTTCATGGTGCCCGAATTACAACCATTGGCGAGCGAGTAGAAGATTTATTCATAATTGCCACCGCTGACCGGCGTGCGCTTAATAACGAGTTGCAGCAGGAAGTGCATCAGCGGTTGACAGAGGCCCTCAATCCAAACGATAAAGGGTGATGTGTTTACTGATATGAAAAGAGTTTAACAATGCAGCAGTTACAGAACATTATTGAAACCGCTTTTGAACGCCGTGCCGAGATCACGCCAACCAACGCAGACACCGTTACCCGCGAAGCGGTAAATCAGGTGATCGCCCTGCTGGATTCCGGTGCACTGCGTGTAGCGGAAAAAATTGACGGTCAGTGGGTGACGCATCAGTGGTTGAAAAAAGCGGTGCTGCTCTCTTTCCGTATTAATGATAATCAGGTGATCGAAGGGGCAGAAAGCCGCTACTTCGACAAAGTGCCAATGAAATTCGCCGACTACGACGAAGCACGTTTCCAGAAAGAAGGCTTCCGCGTTGTGCCACCAGCGGCGGTACGTCAGGGTGCGTTTATTGCCCGTAACACCGTGCTGATGCCGTCTTACGTCAACATCGGCGCATATGTTGATGAAGGCACCATGGTTGATACCTGGGCGACCGTCGGTTCTTGTGCGCAGATTGGTAAAAACGTCCACCTTTCCGGTGGCGTGGGCATCGGCGGCGTGCTGGAACCGCTGCAGGCTAACCCAACCATCATTGAAGATAACTGCTTCATTGGCGCACGCTCTGAAGTAGTTGAAGGGGTGATTGTCGAAGAAGGTTCCGTCATTTCCATGGGCGTATACATTGGTCAGAGCACCCGTATTTACGACCGTGAAACCGGCGAAATCCACTACGGTCACGTTCCGGCGGGGTCTGTGGTTGTTTCAGGTAATCTGCCGTCAAAAGATGGCAAATACAGCCTCTACTGTGCGGTTATCGTTAAGAAAGTTGACGCGAAAACTCGCGGCAAAGTCGGCATTAACGAACTGCTGCGTACCATCGACTAAAAGTATGCACACGGGCAGCACGACGCTGCCCGATTTTTTTTGCAGGGATGAGCGATGATTTCACGCCGCCGATTGTTGCAGGCTACTGCCGCGACGATAGCCACGAGCTCAGGTTTCGGTTATATGCATTACTGGGAGCCAGGCTGGTTTGAATTAATCCGTCACCGCCTCGCCTTTTTTAAAGACAACGCAGCACCATTCAAAATTCTTTTTCTGGCCGATCTCCATTACTCTCGTTTTGTTCCTTTAAGCCTGATTTCTGACGCGATTGCTCTTGGCATAGAACAAAAGCCCGATTTGATATTACTGGGCGGCGATTACGTATTATTTGATATGCCGCTGAATTTTTCGGCGTTTAGTGATGTCCTCTCCCCCCTTGCCGAATGTGCGCCGACGTTTGCCTGCTTCGGCAACCACGATCGCCCTGTTGGTACAGAAAAAAATCACTTAATTGGCGAGACGTTGAAATCAGTGGGCATCACGGTGTTGTTTAACCAGGCTACGGTGATCGCCACGCCGAACAGGCAATTCGAACTGGTAGGCACCGGTGACTTATGGGCCGGACAATGCAAACCACCTCCCGCCAGCGAAGCAAATCTGCCAAGACTGATGCTGGCACATAATCCCGACAGCAAAGAAGTCATGCGTGATGAACCCTGGGATCTGATGCTGTGCGGCCATACTCACGGCGGGCAACTGCGCGTACCGTTGGTTGGTGAACCTTTTGCCCCTGTCGAAGATAAACGTTACGTCGCCGGATTAAATGCCTTTGGCGAACGACACATCTACACAACCCGTGGCGTGGGCAGTTTGTATGGTTTGCGTCTGAACTGCCGCCCGGAAGTAACGATGCTGGAACTGGTGTAGAACGTGAATTTTATCACCACAATAAAGCAGGTAATTTTTTGATTTTTACGCCATGATAGAAGTCTGGAAGAAAAAGGCTTTCTGCGATCACAGTCGAGCCGGGCGGGCTAGGCCAAATGCTAAAATAAGCACAATTTACTGACTCATTTTGAGGTAACGCTATGTACGACAATCTGAAAAGTCTGGGTATTACCAATCCTGAAGAAATTGATCGTTACAGCCTCCGGCAGGAAGCCAACAACGATATTCTGAAAATCTATTTCCAGAAAGACAAAGGCGAGTTTTTCGCCAAGAGCGTTAAGTTTAAATATCCGCGTCAGCGTAAAACGGTCGTCGCTGATGGTGTGGGTCAGGGTTATAAAGAAGTCCAGGAAATCAGCCCGAATCTACGGTATATCATTGATGAGCTTGATCAAATCTGCCAGCGTGACCGCAGCGAAGTTGATCTTAAGCGTAAGATCCTCGACGACTTACGTCACCTGGAGTCAGTCGTAACCAATAAGATCAGCGAGATTGAAGCCGATCTGGAAAAACTAACGCGTAAATAATCCCGAATTGACGGTTAATTCGGGCATTCCCCTCTCCCCTTCGGGCTGAGGGAAATGAGACAGCGCCGCCTCAACCTTAACGCATAACCTACCGCTCTTCATCCAGTTGTAACGCCACATACAGCAGCAACCTGTCATCAAAATTGCCCAAATCAAGCCCGGTCAGTTCCGATATACGATTAAGCCGATACTCCAGGGTATTACGATAAATAAACAACGCCTTTGACGTTGCCAGCGGTTGCACATTGTGACGAAACCACGCCGCCAGCGTTCGTCGCAGCAAGCCGTTATTGTCCATCGCTTTCAGCCGCGCCAGCGGTCGCGCCAGTTCGTTGGCCTGCCAGTCGCCACGCAAACTGTCGAGTAACACAGGTAACATCAGATCCTGATAAAAATAGCAGCGACTTTCTGGCATCCGCTGTTTACCCACCACCATCGTCGTTTTCGCCGTACGATAGGATCGGGCAATACTGCCAGGACCGGTAAAATAGTTGCCCAGTGAAACGCGAAAACGCAGCCGGCCGTACTCTTTCATGCGGGTAATCAGTTGTTCAACTCGCTTACGATGATCTTCTGCATCCCAGCGCCCAAAAGAGTTCAACGCCGGTTTCAACACCACCATTTCGGTTAGCGAGACAATCGCCACCAGATTATTACGCTCGGGCGTAGTCAGCGCGTTTTGCAGTTGTTGTAACTCCGCCATTGCGCTGTCCACACCAAGCTGACCGCTGTCGACCTCAACAATAGCCACCACTCGCGGTTGATTGAGATCGATCCCCAGCCGTTGCGCCCATTCAGTAAGTGCGGGAGTATTCTCCTCTGCCTGAATCAGGTTCATCACCAGTTCCTCCCGCAAACGGCTATCCTGCGCCAACAAGTGCATCAACCGCGACTGTTCCAGCATCATTTCAGCCGTCATGCAGACCAGTTCGCCATATTTACGCAGATTCTCTGGTTCACCTGTCAGGCCAATTACGCCGACAATTTCACCTTCCAGCCGTAACGGTAGATTAATCCCTTGCCGCACACCGTGCAGATGACGTGCCACCGCGTCATCGATATCGACGACTCGTCCCTGTGAAAGTACCAGCAATGCACCTTCGTGCAATTCACCAATACGCTCACGATCGCCGCTGCCGATAATTCGCCCACGGGCATCCATTACGTTGATATTGGTATCGATGATGCGCATGGTACGTGCCACGATATCCTGCGCCATTTTGGTATCAAGATGCCAGCCAGCCATAAGTCCTCCGTTATGCACGGCTTAGCATAAGGAAGTACGTAACGTACGGCATTGTGCAAATGCCTAAAGGATGATGAAGATGTATGGAGTTGTGGTGAAGTTCACAGATTGTAAGGAGAACCCCTTCCCGTTTTCAGGAAGGGGTTGAGTGAGATTACTGCATTAACAGGTAGATGGTGCTGTCGCCGCGCTGAATGTTCAGTGCCAGCACAGACGGTTTGCTGTCGAGAACTTTACGCAGTTCAGCGATGTTTTTCACTGCCTGCTGGTTCGCGCCAATAATCACATCACCTTTCTTCAGGCCGATCTGCGCAGCCGGAGTGCCCGTTTTCACGTTGTTCACTACCACGCCCTGATCTTTGCCTTTGTTGCTCATCTCAGCGCCTTCAATGCCGTTGAAGATGGAGCTGGAATCAACCTGATTCTGGCTGCTCTGCTGCAGTTCCAGGTTCACGTTAACCTGCTTACCGTCGCGCAGTAAGCCCAGGGTCAGTTTGCTGCCCACCGGCATAGTACCCACCTGAGCACGCAGTGCGGCAAAGCTGCTGATCGGCTTACCGTTCAGTGAGGTGATCACATCACCCGCTTTAATGCCCGCTTTTGCAGCGGAGGAATTAGGCAGAACCTGGCTTACGAAAGCACCGCGCTGGGCGTCAACTTTCATCGCTTTCGCCAGTTCGGAGTTCAGCTCAGTCCCCATAATACCCAGCTCACCGCGTTTCACCTGGCCGTATTCCACCATCTGCGAGGTCAGGTTTTTCACCATGTTGCTCGGGATTGCAAAACCGATACCGATGTTGCCGCCGTCCGGTGCGAGGATCGCGGTGTTGATACCGATCAGTTCGCCGTTCAGGTTAACCAGCGCACCACCGGAGTTACCACGGTTGATCGCTGCATCGGTCTGGATGAAGTTTTCGTAGTTTTCAGCATTCAGGCCGCTACGCCCCAGCGCAGAGACAATCCCGGAAGTTACCGTCTCGCCCAGACCAAACGGGTTACCAATCGCTACGGTGTAATCACCCACGCGCAGTGCATCAGAATCCGCCATCTTAATTGCGGTCAGGTTTTTCGGGTTCTGGATTTGGATCAGCGCGATATCAGAGCGCGGATCTTTGCCGACCATCTTCGCGTCGAACTTACGGCCATCGCTCAGCTGGACTTTAATCACCGTCGCGTTATCAACAACGTGGTTGTTGGTGACGACATAGCCTTTATCGGCATCAATGATGACGCCGGAACCCAGCGCCATGAATTTCTGTTGCTGGCCGCCACCATTACCGCCCTGGCCACCCTGGCAGAACGGAGAGCTCTGGAACGGAGAACCTTCCTGGCAGAACGGAGAATCATCACCGAAGAACTGCTGGAAATTACGCGGCATACGCGGCGTATTAACGGTTGTGCTACCTTCTACGTTAATGCTGACCACTGAAGGCATCACCTTTTCGAGCATCGGTGCAAGGCTTGGCATCTGCTGGGCTGTCGTTGCTGAAGAAGTCTCAGCCGCCGTTGCAGAGAGCGGAGATAACGCCAAACCTAAACTCAGAGCCAGTGCACTCAGTGCTAATGTGGTTTTTTTCATGTATTTCAGTCTCGATTAACAGATAACGCAAAATTTCTGTGTTCTTCAGATTCGTTTTATAGCGCGAAGTTCCGAACTAAAGTTTCTGCAAAAGGTAAAAATTTATTGTTCGTCTTTACAAAAGCCTGGTTATTGTTCTACGGCCATCAGACGTCGGTATTCATCCCACGCATAGAGGTCGGTCATACCGCTGATATAATCCTGCAGCAGGCGGCAACGGTAATAATATTCCCATAGCGGAAACTCAGGAGAATCTGACGGTAATTTACTGACAGCCTCGACATAGGCCAGCCGATGGCGCGTCGAGAGTTTGTGGAATAAGCGCGATTCAATAGGGAAACGTTTCACCCGTTCTTTTTCTACCAGTTCAGTAAAGTCGGATAACGACAGGCTTAATAAAGGACGATAAATCTCTAATAATCCGCTAATGACCCGATAGCCCTGCAATTCAAGCTGCTCGACATCTGGATGGCTAAACACATGTTTTACAGCGACATTTTTATATAGCTTAAGAAGATCGCTGCATTCGCTGGCATCTTCCAATAATGCATGATTAAACGTTCCGGCGAAAATCGCAGGCAGATTATCAATAAATCGTTGTGCCGCATAGGGTACCAGTTTATTTAGGGTGTTTACCCGTAAATACATAAAAAACTGATCTTCCGTACTGCGGCTTAAACTATTTGAGCGTGATTTTTCCCAGGCATTTTCAACCACCAGCGAAAAGAGCGAACCTTTCTCATGCTGGCCCCACGCTTCGTGCAAATGATGATAAAGCTGCTCAACGGTAAATATTCTTTTCTCTACCGCATCTTCAAGGTCTGCCACACAATAGGAGATGTCGTCGGCTGCTTCCATAATCCACGTTAATGGAAAACGACTGTAAAGCGCCAAATTAAGTTCTTTACGCAACCGGGCAATATAGGCTTCTTCAGAAAGATAATAACCCGGCTTTTTCATTAAATAGTGATGTGTCTCAGGCGTTTCGCCACGCCACCACGCCGGACGGGTATATTTTAAAATACCGCCAACCTGTGCCCAGGTGAGATTCATCCTCATCAATGTATGCACCAGACGAATGCCTTGTGCATTCCCCTCAAAATGACATAAGTCCTGACGAATCTTGCGCCGCAGCTCGTTAAGCGGTTCTTCCCCGTCCCGTAAACGTAGTGCCGCCACGCTGCAGCGATCGTCAGTCAGAGGCTGGCTTTCGGCATCTTCCGGGTGCAAACGCTGGCGAAACCAATCATTTATCGCCGCTTCGCCAAAATGACCAAACGGCGGATTGCCGATATCGTGCATCAGGCATGACATCTCAACAATGCTTTCAAAGGGGCCGGTCAGTTCATCCAGGCCGTATGCTTCCAGTAATTTAAGCTCTTTCATACGGCTTAGAATTTCTTTGGCGATGTAGCGCCCCACCTGCTGGACTTCCATCGAGTGGGTAAGACGCGTGCGCACGGCGGCATTGCGCTCCAGTGGAAAAACCTGGGTCTTTTGTTGCAGACGACGAATTGCCGGAGAGTTGATGATACGCCCGCGATCGCTCTCGAAGATCCGCAGGATCTCATGTTCGGTTTTAACGCCCTGCGGTGAACGGTAACGACGATGCCAGTTTATTTTTTTTCGGAAATCAATCTGTGCCATGTCCTCTCCCGCGTGAGAAATACGCTTCCCCGTAAGCGCAT
Source organism: Shigella sp. FC1567 (assembly GCF_001743015.1). Taxonomy (NCBI): domain Bacteria; kingdom Pseudomonadati; phylum Pseudomonadota; class Gammaproteobacteria; order Enterobacterales; family Enterobacteriaceae; genus Shigella; species Shigella sp. FC1567. The sequence continues at coordinate 22,043 of NZ_MIIV01000333.1, read as the reverse complement.
GGTAAACTATGCCTTCAAATCGGGCTTATCGCGAGTAAATCTATGAAAATCGGCATCATTGGTGCAATGGAAGAAGAAGTTACGCTGCTGCGTGACAAAATCGAAAATCGTCAAACTATCAGTCTCGGCGGTTGCGAAATCTATACCGGCCAACTGAATGGAACCGAGGTTGCGCTTCTGAAATCGGGCATCGGTAAAGTCGCTGCGGCGCTGGGTGCCACTTTGCTGTTGGAACACGGCAAGCCAGATGTGATTATTAACACCGGTTCTGCCGGTGGCCTGGCACCAACGTTGAAAGTGGGCGATATCGTTGTCTCGGACGAAGCACGTTATCACGACGCGGATGTCACGGCATTTGGTTATGAATACGGTCAGTTACCAGGCTGTCCGGCAGGCTTTAAAGCTGACGATAAACTGATCGCTGCCGCTGAGGCCTGCATTGCCGAACTGAATCTTAACGCTGTACGTGGCCTGATTGTTAGCGGCGACGCTTTCATCAACGGTTCTGTTGGTCTGGCGAAAATCCGCCACAACTTCCCACAGGCCATTGCTGTAGAGATGGAAGCGACGGCAATCGCCCATGTCTGCCACAATTTCAACGTCCCGTTTGTTGTCGTACGCGCCATCTCCGACGTGGCCGATCAACAGTCTCATCTTAGCTTCGATGAGTTCCTGGCTGTTGCCGCTAAACAGTCCAGCCTGATGGTTGAGTCACTGGTGCAGAAACTGGCACATGGCTAAGTCACTGTTCAGGGCGCTGGTCGCCCTGTCTTTTCTCGCGCCACTGTGGCTCAACGCGGCACCGCGCGTCATCACGCTTTCTCCCGCCAACACTGAACTTGCCTTTGCCGCCGGGATCACGCCGGTTGGGGTCAGCAGCTATTCCGACTATCCTCCACAAGCGCAAAAGATTGAGCAGGTTTCCACCTGGCAGGGGATGAATCTGGAACGCATTGTCGCGCTGAAACCCGATCTGGTGATTGCCTGGCGTGGAGGTAATGCCGAGCGGCAGGTTGACCAGCTGGCTTCGCCGGGAATAAAAGTGATGTGGGTCGATGCGACAAGCATTGAACAAATTGCCAATGCGTTACGTCAACTGGCCCCCTGGAGTCCGCAACCGGATAAGGCCGAACAAGCCGCGCAATCCCTGCTGGATCAGTACGCGCAATTGAAAGCGCAATATGCTGATAAACCTAAAAAACGTGTTTTTCTGCAATTCGGCATTAATCCGCCATTTACCAGTGGAAAAGAGTCGATTCAAAACCAGGTACTCGAAGTTTGTGGCGGAGAAAACATCTTTAAAGACAGCCGGGTTCCTTGGCCGCAAGTTAGCCGCGAACAGGTGTTAGCACGCTCGCCACAGGCGATTGTCATTACAGGCGGACCGGACCAAATTCCTAAAATCAAACAATACTGGGGTGAACAGCTCAAAATTCCCGTTATTCCTCTCACGAGTGACTGGTTTGACGTGCAAGCCCACGTATTATCCTCGCTGCACAACAGCTCTGTAATGCGCTTTCACAGGTAGATTAGCGCCTGACCTTTTTAGGTGCTCAGTGGGGATTGAACAATGCTCGTCTATTGGCTGGATATAGTCGGCACAGTGGTATTTGCCATCTCCGGCGTTTTGTTAGCCGGAAAATTGCGTATGGACCCTTTTGGTGTTCTGGTACTGGGCGTGGTTACCGCTGTAGGCGGCGGGACAATTCGCGACATGGCGCTGGATCACGGCCCGGTATTTTGGGTGAAAGATCCCACCGATCTGGTCGTTGCAATGGTAACCAGCATGCTGACCATCGTGCTGGTGCGCCAGCCAAGACGCTTACCAAAATGGATGTTGCCGGTGCTGGACGCCGTTGGTCTGGCGGTGTTTGTCGGCATTGGCGTGAATAAAGCCTTTAATGCGGAAGCCGGTCCGTTAATCGCGGTTTGTATGGGCGTCATTACTGGCGTTGGCGGCGGGATCATTCGTGATGTACTGGCCCGCGAAATCCCCATGATTTTACGTACAGAAATCTACGCAACTGCCTGTATTATCGGCGGTATTGTCCACGCTACGGCTTATTACACATTTTCCGTACCACTGGAAACAGCCAGTATGATGGGCATGGTCGTGACGCTATTGATTCGGCTGGCGGCTATTCGTTGGCATCTTAAGCTACCGACGTTTGCGCTGGATGAGAATGGGCGTTGAAGAGAGAAGATGTGCCGGATAGTTTATCCGGCACATGAACAACAGATTAGATGCTAAAGGAAGAACCGCAACCGCAGGTGCTTTTCGCGTTCGGGTTGGTCACGATGAAACGAGAACCTTCCAGTCCTTCGGTATAGTCAACGGAACCACCGACCAGATATTGCAGGCTCATCGGATCAACCACCAGGCCAACGCCCTGTTTTTCGATGGTCATATCGCCTTCGTTCACCTGATCATCAAAGGTGAAACCATACTGGAAGCCGCTGCAACCGCCACCGGTGATATACACGCGTAATTTCAGATTCGGGTTATCTTCGTCAGCGATCAGGCTTTTAACTTTGTTGGCTGCTGCGTCGGTAAACTCCAGCGGCAGTGCTACGTCATCACTCATATTTTGCTCCAAACGACATCGGCAATTGGGCAAATTCTAACCCAATAATAATCGCCATTATCTAATACCCTGGTATTTCGTTCAAGTATTCTCGCTGGCTGATGCGGCCTTGCTTCGCGCCAGTTGCTCAGCTTCCTGTTTTGCCAGCGTGCGCGCAAGAATCTCCGAATATAGCGGTTTCCCGCCGGTAAATTGCGCTAATAGTGTTGCGCCAAGACCGGTAATAATCATTGGCAAAATGAGCTGGTAGTTATCGGTCATCTCCAGAACCAAAATGATCCCCGTTAACGGCGCGCGAATAGATGCCGCCAGTAACGCCCCCATTCCGGCAATAGCAAAAGTCCCCGCCTCAAGGTGATATTGCGGAAACAGCTCAACGACAACCATTCCGAAAGCGGTTCCCAGCACAGTACCCAGCGCCAGCATCGGGGCAAAAATACCGCCGGCGCGCCGGAAGAGAAGCACAGTAAGGTGGTAATGACCCGCGCGACGAAGATAAACACCAGCATTCCCATGCTGAAATTCCCTGCGGTAGCGATAGGAATCAGGTTAAAACCGCCGCCCGACGTTGCTGGTGCCACAAACCCCAGCAATCCACACAGACCGCCAATCGCACCGCCCATTAGCACCCATTTGGTAATATTGCCGCCGTGCACACGGTGCAGCAAATCCTGCATCCCCAGCACCCATTTATTAAAAATAGGGCCGAAAATGCCAAAAATAATACCGAGGATCAGATAAAGCCACAGCGTATTAAGCGGCGCATCAGAAAGTTTACCGACGTCAATCAACGCAACTTCATGATTAAAAATCCGGTACATAATGGTCGACATAATGACGCCAATAAATACCGCTTTAATCGAAATTAACGTATAGCGAAACTGCGGACGCATCTCTTCGATAATAAACAAAATACCCGCCAGCGGCGCGTTAAAGGCCGCAGCCAGCCCCGCAGCAGCACCGGTTGCCAGCAGCGTATGGCGAGCTTCATCACCTTTCAGGCGGAAAATATCGAGTACCATGCGACCGATATTGCCGCCGATCTGCACGGTTGGCCCTTCGCGCCCCAGCACCATGCCTCCGCCGAGTGTCCCCAGCCCGCCAAAGAATTTCACCGGCAACACACGCCACCAGCGAACGGGACGTTGATCTTCCAGCGCCCCTTCAATTTCCGGGATCCCCGAACCACCTGCTTCCGGCGCGTATTTGCGCACCAAAAAGTAGCCGAACATCGCCAGCACCGCCGAACAGAGAAAAGCGACGGTTAACAGAAGCGGATAATTATCAGCAGTATGTACCAGCGCCTCCATACGTTGGTTCTGCAACCAGGCGACACCTTTGTCAAAAGCAACCGCTGCCAGCCCGACAAGCGTGCCGACGACTGCCGCCATAAACAAAATGGCTAACGGGGTTTTATCGCGCTCAAGAAGTTGGCGAATCAGTTGTCTGCGTCGCAGGCGCGCGGCCTGCGGTGTTTCTAAAGAGGGAGTATCAGTTTTCATCCAATGATCACTTATTGGTCATACAAATAAGATGACGGCATTTTACTCGCACGTTCCATGAAAATCCTTTGCAAAGCGTAATGTTTCAAATGCACAAAACTTTTATACTCTAAGAAATCAGGATTGCACCAGTACAAGCAGCCTGATGTTTGACGAGTATTTAACTTGTTATGAATAACATAGAATAGCAGCCATTCACTTTTTCTACGAATCAGGAACCCTCCATGAGTAAGTCTGAAAATCTTTACAGCGCAGCGCGCGAGCTGCTCCCTGGCGGTGTGAACTCCCCTGTTCGCGCCTTTACTGGCGTGGGCGGCACTCCACTGTTTATCGAAAAAGCGGACGGCGCTTATCTGTACGATGTTGATGGCAAAGCCTATATCGATTATGTCGGTTCCTGGGGGCCGATGGTGCTGGGCCATAACCATCCGGCTATCCGCAATGCCGTGATTGAAGCCGCCGAGCGTGGTTTAAGCTTTGGTGCACCGACCGAAATGGAAGTGAAAATGGCGCAACTGGTGACCGAACTGGTCCCGACCATGGATATGGTGCGCATGGTGAACTCCGGCACTGAAGCGACCATGAGCGCCATCCGCCTGGCCCGTGGTTTTACCGGTCGCGACAAAATCATTAAATTTGAAGGTTGTTACCACGGTCACGCTGACTGCCTGCTGGTGAAAGCCGGTTCTGGCGCACTCACGTTAGGCCAGCCAAACTCGCCGGGTGTTCCGGCAGATTTCGCCAAACATACCTTAACCTGTACTTATAACGATCTGGCTTCTGTACGCGCCGCGTTTGAGCAATACCCGCAAGAGATTGCCTGTATTATCGTCGAGCCGGTGGCAGGCAATATGAACTGTGTTCCGCCGCAGCCAGAGTTCCTGCCAGGTCTGCGTGCGCTGTGCGACGAATTTGGCGCGTTGCTGATCATCGATGAAGTGATGACCGGCTTCCGCGTGGCACTGGCTGGCGCACAGGATTATTACGGCGTAGTGCCAGATTTAACCTGCCTCGGCAAAATCATCGGCGGTGGAATGCCGGTAGGCGCATTCGGTGGTCGTCGTGATGTAATGGATGCGCTGGCCCCGACGGGTCCGGTCTATCAGGCGGGTACGCTTTCCGGTAACCCGATTGCGATGGCAGCGGGTTTCGCCTGTCTGAATGAAGTCGCGCAGCCGGGCGTTCACGAAACGCTGGATGAGCTGACAACACGTCTGGCAGAAGGTCTGCTGGAAGCGGCAGAAGAAGCCGGAACTCCGCTGGTCGTTAACCACGTTGGCGGCATGTTCGGTATTTTCTTTACCGACGCCGAGTCCGTGACGTGCTATCAGGATGTGATGGCCTGTGACGTGGAACGCTTTAAGCGTTTCTTCCATATGATGCTGGACGAAGGTGTTTACCTGGCACCGTCAGCGTTTGAAGCGGGCTTTATGTCTGTGGCGCACAGCATGGAAGATATCAATAACACCATCGATGCTGCACGTCGGGTATTTGCGAAGTTGTGATAATTTTGCTCGCCCACCGGGCGAGGCACTCAATTAACGGCTCTGCTTTCTCAACAAATAGATAAAATATGGCGCGCCGATAAAGGTCGACAGCAGCCCCGCCGGGATCTGGAATGGAAACAGCACCATCCGCCCACACCAGTCAGCGAATACCAGCAGTAAACCACCCACCAGCGCCGAAATTACGATGTGTGGCATCGTCCGTCGAAAACCCATCATCCGCGCAATATGCGGTGCCATTAAACCAACAAAACTCAACGGTCCAATAGTCATCGTCGAGGTCGCCGTCAGGCAAGCCGCTAACAGCAGCAGCGCAATTCGCGTCGGCGTCAGCGCCATTCCCACAGCTCGTGCGGTATCACCGCCCAGAGGTAAAATGGTCAGCCAGCGGCGGTACAGCGGGGTAATCGCCAGCAAAATCACCATCACAATTCCGGTACGCCAGACCTGCGCATCGGTGGCGTTGTAGGTCGAACCAGAGATCCAGGTGAGCACTTGCGCCATTCGCGGGTCACCACTCGCCTGCAACATCATTAAAAGCATGGTGAATGCGGTACTTAACGCCATCCCCGCCAGTAACATGCGGTGTGGGGAAAATCCACCGCGCCCGGCGGCGATCATAATAATCAACAGCGTCACCGCGGCACCGATACTTCCCGCGGGTAACAGCCAGCCAAAAGCATTACCCGGTACCAGAAACAGCATCAGTACCACGCCAAACGCTGCGCCGGAGCTAATCCCCAGCACTTCCGGGCTTGCCATCGGGTTGCCGGTCAGTCGCTGAATAATACAGCCCGCCACCGCCAGCATGACGCCCGCAAATAGCGCCGCCATAATTCGCGGCCAGCGCCAGGGCATTAAATCATCGAGCAACGCCCCGCTCGCCCACATCCAGCCGTGCGCATCACGACCAAACGACAGCGCCACCACCACAGCCATCAACAGCAGCACGCCGCCCGCGAGGGCAAACGCCAGCACATGTTGGCGTTCAGCCGCGACACGATCGTTGACCTTCATATCCGGCGCGCTAATGCTGCGTAAACGCGGCAACAGCCACAGTAGCAGCGGCGCACCGATCAACGCAGTGACCGAACCGGTGGACACTTCCATCCACACGCGAGTCAGCCAGAGGATGATTTGATCGGAAAGCCAGAGGATCAGCGCACCAATCAACGACGCCAGCATCAGTCGCGGCAGCAGACGCCGCGCCCCCAGCATTTTTGCCAGCAACGGCGCAAACAACCCGATAAAGCCGATAATCCCCACCGCGTTCACCAGCAGCGCACTGATGACAATCGCCAGCGACAGCGCCGCCAGACGCGCGAGCGACAAGGCCAGCCCGAGATTGCGCGCCACGCCATCATCAAGCCCCATCAGGGTTAACGGGCGAAGTAGCAGCAACGTCAGCATCACACCGCCCAGCAACTGCGGCCATAAACGCTCAACACCGCCCCAGTCGGTTTGCGTCAGCGTTCCGGTGCTCCACAGGAACATGCTTTGCAGTTGGTCATGGTGGAAGATAACCAGTAACTGATTGATTGCCCCACAATAAAGGCTCACTACCAGCCCCGCGAGGATCAGCGTTACCGGCGAAAGCCGTTTCCCCCACGCGACGCCAAAGACGATTAAGCCAACAACGCAAGCGCCCGCCAGCGCAGCAAACTGACTCGCCATCGCCCCTGGGATCGCCCAGAGCGTAGTGACGGTAATCCCCAGTTGCGCGCCTGTAGCAACGCCAAGTGTCGTCGGTTCCGCCAGCGGATTACGCAGCACTTGCTGAAACAGCACGCCCACCAGCCCCAGGCCTGCGCCCACCAGCAGCGAAATCGCCAGACGCGGCAGCAAGCTGTAGTGAAAAATCATCTGCTCGATGACGTCAATATCCGGCGACCAGGCGGCCTGCGCCCACTGGCTACGCGGCAGCGCCTGCGAAAAGTTCATCCAGGTCAGCGCCGTAGCGACAATCACCAGCAGCGCCAGCAATAACGCCGGGAAAAGCGCAATTCGTTTACTCACGCTTTACCTCCGATGGCGTTATCCAGAACGCGCACAAAGTGCATTGCCGAGAGCGTCGCACCATAAAACCAGACTGCGGGTACGCGCTGAAAGCGTCCGGCGCGGACAAACGGCATGGCCTGCCACAGCGGGGTTGCCATTAGCGCATCCATGTCTTTGCTGTTGTCGTGATCAAAACAGAGCACATCAACGTCTTTATACGCTGCCAGACGATCGATACTGACGGCGGTACTGCCCCAGAAGTTGGTTTCCCCTTGCCAGGCATTTGGGATGCCGTACTCATCAAGAATTTCCTGGAACAAGCTGTTTGGACCGAAGACCAACATATGGCGCGGATCGATAAGCGTCGTCAGCAATAACGGGCGTGCACCACGCTTCACAAAGCGGGGTTTCATGCTGCGGATAAAGTCTTCATATTGCGCTAAATGCGTTTCTGCTGCGCTTTGCAGGTTAAGTAAATCTGCCATTTCCGTCAGTGATTTACGCGCCATCGCCAGCGGCTGTTTGCCGTCGCTGAAGTTAAATCCACGCCCCGGCGCAATACGTGCCAGCATTTCTGCTGAAGGGCCATATCCTGCCGACCAGACCATAAACGACGGTTTCATTTCGGTCAGCAGTTCAAGGTTAGGTTCTGTGCGCAAACCGACGTCGATCACTGAGTCCGGCAATGGTGGTTCGCTGACCCACAGGCGATAGTTGATGGTATCCGCTACGCCGTAAGGCACGATGCCGAGCGCCAGCAGTAATTCCACCGGCAACCACTCCAGCGCCACAATACGATTGGGATCAATAGCCGCCGCGTGGGCGGTATTCATCTGCCATAACAACGGAGAAAGCGCCATCGCCGTTAACAGTCGACGGCGCGAAATAAGAGGTAAGCCGCTCATCAATAAACAAAACTCACAGGTGCAGCACCCGCCGGATGCGGCAAAATACCCATCGGGATGCCATAAATCATTTCGAGGGTATCGCCGCGCATAATTTCCGCAGGCGTTCCCTGAGCAATCATTTCACCACCGCGCAGGGCGACCAGATAATCACAGTAGCGTGCCGCCATATTGATATCGTGCAACACGGCAATGACCGTCAGGCCACGCTCCTGACTTAAACGGTGCACCAGCGCCAGCACATCAACCTGGTGGGCGATATCCAGCGCCGAGGTCGGTTCGTCGAGCAACAGACAACGGCTATCCTGCGCCACCAGCATGGCGATCCACGCCCGCTGACGTTCGCCGCCAGAGAGACTATCAACCAGCCGATGCGCCAGCGGTTTTAAGCCAACCAGCGAGATAGCTTCCTCGACTTTTTCGCGATCTGCCGCCCCAAAGCGCCCCAGCGCGCCATGCCACGGGTAACGACCAATCGCCACCAGTTCACGCACGGTCATCCCTTCTGCCGGAGGAAGCTGCTGCGGCAAATAAGCCACTTTGCGGGCAAACGCTTTGCTGCTCCAGCTTTCCAGCGGCTGGGCATCAAGAAGAATCTCCCCTTCTGACGGAGGCTGATGACGGCCAAGCATTTTGAGCAGAGTGGATTTACTAGAACCGTTGTGACCAATCAGACCGGTCACTTTCCCGGCAGGAAAGGTTAACGACAGCGGATGCAAAAGCGTGCGCCCGGGCACACGAAAGGAGATATTACGCAGTGCAAAAGTGGTATCGGAATGATTCGTGTATTCCTGCATAACAGCCAACTTGTGAAATGGGCACGGAAATCCGTGCCCCAAAAGAGAAATTAGAAACGGAAGGTTGCGGTTGCAACGACCTGACGTTCTGCGCCCCAGAAGCAGCCATAAGTCTGGAAGCAACTGGCAACATACTCACGATCGAGCAAATTGTTGACGTTCACAGCAAGGCTGGATCCCGCCATACCAAAGCGTGCCAGATCATATTTTACAACAGCATCCATTACAGCTGCGCTACCCACTTTAAAAGTGTTTGCCGGATCACCATAGCTGGAACCAATAAAACGACCACCTGTTCCCAATGTTAAACCAGAAAGCGGCCCTTCATTGAAGGTATAATCCCCCCAGAGAGATGCCATATGCTCCGGTACTTGTTCTGGAGTTTTACCTTTGAGATTGGTGTCTTTGGTGTATTCCGCATCGGTGTAGGTATAAGAAGCCGTCAAGTTAATATTGGCATTTAACGCCGCTTTTGCTTCAAGTTCCACACCACGAGCGCGAATCTCACCTGCTGGGACTTGCGCTAATGGGTTTGTTGGGTCTGCTGTCAGGTTATTTGTTTTCGTCAATTGATAGACTGCGCCCGTAACAACGACCGGCATATCATTCGGAACATATTTTACGCCAGCTTCATACTGTTCACCTTTCGATGGCTTATAGGAAATGCGTGGGTTGCTCCACAGATCGAAAGCACTCGGTTCAAAGGACTGGCTATAGCTAAAGTAAGGTGAAATACCATTATCGAATAAGTAATTTACACCACCGCGCCAGGTGAACTGATGATCATTGCGCTCAATATAACCTTCAGTCGGCGTATAAGAGTTTTCACGAACAGTGGTCGCTTGCTTAGACCAATCGTAGCGTCCCCCCAGAGTGAATACCCATTTATTCCATTCCGCCTGATCCTGAACATAAATACCTGTTTGTTTGCTTTCATTCATCTGGTATGGCTCTGCGCTACCAAATGCAAAGTATTCAGGGTGATATTTGTTATAAAGATCGATGGATGGTGCGGATCCAAAGCTGGCATTGATATCATTACGCATCCGCATGAAGTCTACCCCTGTCAGCAAAGTATGCTCGACGTCACCTGTAGCAAACTTACTTTCAAGTTGGGTATCAACGCTAAAGTTTTGTAGACGCTCATTATCCACCACTGTCCCGCGGTTTAGGGTATGACCATCACCAGCAATCCCTGTGCCATAAACACTTTTCTGTGAGGTTTTCATTTCACTGAAACGCAGATTCTGACGCACGGTGAAGGTGTCATTAAAACCATGTTCAAAACTATATCCCACCATTTTCTGGTTACGGGAGTATGTATTATTCGATGCACCTTCATTGAAGTCAGTCGGTAGACGCTTACCATTAGGCAATGGCTCAACGGTCCCCTCTTTCGGCAACCAACCGTAATAACCCGTTTCTGGTTCATTCTGGAAATAGGACAGGAAAGTAAAATTGGTTTTGTCGTCTGGACGCCATGAGAATGATGGAGCAATGGTATAACGCTGAGATTCAGAGTTTTTCTGCTGTTCGTTTGTTGAGCGAGCGAGGCCCGTCAAACGGTAAGAGAACTCACCGTTATCATCCAGTGCATCACTGAAATCGAATCCGGTCTGAAACAGATTATCCGTCCCCATTTTAAACTGAATTTCTTTCAGGGGTTCAGTGGTCGGACGCTTACTCACCATAGAAATAATCCCACCAGGATTACTTTTTCCATAGAGAACAGACGTCGGCCCACGCATCAGTTCAACCCTCTCGAGCATGTAAGGATCAATCACAGCATCGTTATAAAAGTTGCCCTGAAGTTTTAGTCCATCAAGGTAATTATTTTGATTCAGACCAACAGATGAGAAACCACGAATGATAACAAAATCATATGTATTAGAAGCACCACGACTGCTAACCGTAACGCCAGGTGTATAACCTAATGCTTCTTTTACAGACTGAAATTGATGCATCTGCATCTCTTCATTTGTCACAACCGAAATAGACTGCGGCGTTTTTTCAATTGGTGTATCCGTTTTAGTCGCAGTAGCAGAGTGCTTCGCCGCAATAGTTGCAGCAGGCCCCCATGCGCTTTCTTGCGGCGCAGGTGCAGCGGTAACGGTGATAGTGTCTTCTTTCGGTTCAACCGCTGCCTGTGCATAAACAGACATGCCGCTAACCGCTGTGGCTACTACAACTGCGATTTTACGCAGTGAGTGTTTTGGCTGAGCAGTTTTGGAACGCGCCATTGGTATATCTCTGATGTAAAGTGAATGATAACGTAAACGAGAATGATTATTATAAAGATAAGATAATATTCGAAACGCTGGCGGGTTCGCAAGCGGTACGCAATCTGAGCGTTCCTGAAGGGTTAATAAACAACCAGATGAAAAGAAAGGGTTAATATCTTAGATGGGATGTTATTTTACCGGATGGCAACTCGCCATCCGGTATTTCACGCTTAGATGTTAATTACTACCAAACATATCCTTGATCCAACCGGCTACACCGTCGCTGTCTTTCTGCTCTTGCTGAGCAGGTTGCTGTTGCGGCTGAGAAGACTGATCAAACGGATTGCCTGACGGCTGCTGCTGCATCTCGCTCTGCTGGCACAGCGATTGCGGATCGCTGGTCCAGACCGGCAAGACACGCATGCCACCGCTGCAAACAAAGTTGCCGTCGTAGTCCACGCCCATATCTGCAATATCTTCTGGCGGAACAAGATTCAGCGGCGTTGGCGTCTGGTTAGCCAGATAACGCTGATAAATCGACATTGCCCCGCTGGCTCCATACAGTTTGGTCGGCTGGTTGTTATCACGGCCTGCCCAGGTGATGGTCACCGTGCTGCCGTCAATGCCTGCAAACCAAGTATCTACGTTATTGTTGGTAGTCCCTGTTTTCCCTGCCAGATGCAGGTTCGGGTATTTCGCCCCAAGCTGACGACCCGTACCACGTTGTACCACCTGCTGCATGGTCCATAGTGTCAGATACGCCGCCTGCGCCGGAACAGCGCGTTCTGCCTGCGGGAAGCTCTGATACAGCACCTTGCCATCTTCCGCGATTACCGAACGCAGTGCAGAAAGCGGTGCACGGTTACCACCGCTGGCGATGGTCTGGAACGCCTGCGCCACTTCGATTGGCGTTAAGTTCAACGCCCCCAGCAGCATCGCCGGAACCGGATGCAGCTGATCTTTCGGTACGCCCAGTTTGATCCAGGTATCCGTAACTGCAGGCAGCCCCAGCGCCATCCCCAGATTTACCGTCGGCACGTTCATCGAACGGGTCAACGCATCCACCAGCATCACTCTGCCGCTTTCGCTATAACGACGGTCATCGTTCTGCGGTGACCAGACCAGGCCATTCGGCTGACGCAGCGCGATTGGCGCATCGGCAATCCACGTGTTCAGGCGATAGATTTTCGGCTGGCTTAAAGCCGTCAGATAAGTCGCTGGTTTTGCAAGGGAACCAATCGAACGACGCGCCTGCATCGCACGGTTGTAGCCCGCAAACTGCGGCTCAGAACCTCCCACCATCGCACGAACTTCACCACTAAAGCGGTCGACGACCACAATCGCAGTTTCAAGATCGCTCAACTTACGCTGTTTCTTCAGTGCCGGAATGCCTTCCACGGCGGCTTTTTCTGCCGCGTCCTGGGCCACCGAGTCAAAGGTAGTGAAGATCTTCACGCCGGAGAGATCTTTTACCTTATCGCCCAGTTTTGCCTGCAGCTCCTGACGCACCAGTTGCATAAAGGCTGGCTGAGGAGAGATCACCCCACCGCGCGGCTGAACCCCCAGCGGACGGGCACTCAACATGTCATAGAGTTCTTGATCAATAATCTGTTGCTGTTGCAGCAGACGCAGCACCAGATTACGTCGCTCCAGCGCCAGTTTCGGGTTACGCCACGGGTTGTAGATGGACGCCCCTTTCACCATACCGACTAACAGCGCCTGCTGGTCGAGGCTTAGCTCTTCTACCGGGCGACCAAAGTAATACAAGCTTGCCAGCGGGAAGCCGCGGATTTCGTTGTCGCCGCTCTGACCGAGATACACCTCGTTCATATACAGCTCAAGAATACGGTCTTTGCTGTAACGCGCGTCCATGATCAGCGCCATGTAGGCTTCGTTCGCTTTACGCCAGTAAGAGCGCTCGCTGGAGAGGAACAGGTTTTTCACCAGCTGTTGCGTCAGCGTACTCGCACCCTGCACCGTGCGACCTGCGGTCAGGTTTGCCAGCACCGCACGCCCAATTGAGTAGAGGCTGATCCCATCATGCTCGTAGAAATGGCGGTCTTCTGTCGCCAGCAAAGTATCCACCAGCAAATCAGGGAAACCACTGCGCGGCACAAACAGACGTTGCTCACCGTTTGGCGAGGAGATCATGGTGATCAGACGCGGATCAAGACGGAAAAAGCCGAACTGACGGTTGTTCTCCATATTGACGATGGTCGCCAGATGATCACCATCAAAGGTCAGATGCGCACGCACCTGCCCTTCTTTACTGTCCGGGAAATCAAACGGACGGCGGATCATCTCAATGCTGTTGGCCTGCACGGTAAATTCGCCAGGACGGGTCATTTTCGACACCTGACGATACTGAGTCGCCTCCAGCAGCTTCACCATCTCGTTCTTGCTGATGGTCATATCTGGCTCAAGATTGACCATTCGGCCATAAACTGCTGCAGGCAGTTGCCAGACCTTGCCATCAATACGGCTACGAATTTTTTGATCGAGATAAACGCCGTAAATGGCGATCAGCACGGCAAAAACGATAGCCAGTTTTAGCAGTAGCCATAGCCAGCCGCGTTTGCCACGAGGCTTACGCCCTTTGCCTTTGCCCTTACCTTTGCGCGGCATCGGTTCTTCATCCTCATAGTCATCATAATCGTCGTAATCATCGTCATCTTCGTAACGACGACGGCTTACCTTTTGTTTGACCGGACGCGTCGGTTTCCCTTTGCGTCCAATTGGCTCGCGGTCATTCCCGGCCATGCTTTTTCTCCGCAATATTCAGGCGCAAAAGCCCGATTTTCTGTTCTTCTGTTACAAGACAGAAGAAGATATCTCTCAAAATTTGTGTTCGATCGGTCCCCTCTCCCTTGAGGGAGAGGGTTAGGGTGAGGGTGAACGTGCGCGCTGATGCCCTCACCCCGGCCCTCTCCCACAGGGAGAGGGAGAAAACCAACCTTACGAATACTTTTTCGTCCGTCGCGTCGGTGCAGTATTTGCCGGGTCGTCCGGCCAGACATGTTTGGGATAACGCCCTTTCATCTCTTTTTGCACCTCACGGTACGCTCCTTTCCAGAAGGCGCTCAAATCTCGTGTGATTTGTAATGGACTTTGGGCAGGTGAAAGCAACTCCAGCACCAGCGGCACGCGCCCCTGGGCGATCGTCGGATTGGTGGCCTCGCCAAACATCTCTTGCATTCTCACCGCCAGCGCGGGCGGGTTATCTTCATGATAACGAATGGCGATCCGGCTTCCCGTCGGCACAGTGTAATGCGCAGGCAATTCACTATCCAGACGTTGCTGCATTCCCCAATCAAGTAATCCGCGTAGTGCCTGATAAATGTCGAGTGATTTCAGGCCGCGTAGTGAATGTACGCCAGTCATATGTGGCAGCAGCCACGTTTCCAGCGTCGCCAATAAACTTTCATCATCAACCGCTGGCCAGTCATATTCCGGCAACCACTTTGCGGCGCATAACAAACGCAAGCGTAGCTGTTCCGCTTCCGCCGTCCAGTTGAGCACGCTTAAACCTTTATCACGGATGCCATTAAGCATCGCCTGATGCAACTCGTCTTCCGAGGGTTTCGCCAGCGGCTGCACTTTCACCGTCAGCAGACCGATTTGCAGCCGACGCCAGGCTTTCAGCGTACCTTGCGCGTCATCCCACTCCACAGTGTCAGACTGCTGTACCAGCTGCGGGCAGCGTTGTACTAACTCATCAATATCGACCGCAGCGCCAGTAAAATCCGCGCATCCGGCGAGGCGCTGCCCTGCAATAATAACGGTGCGATCAACCATTCGTGGCGGCTTAGCGCGTCGTCGGCATCGAGCATCGCTCCCATGCCGTTTGCCAGTTGATAGCGTCCATCTTGCCCACGGCGACGAGCAATGCGATCGGCAAACGCCCCGGCAAGTAGCGGCGCGATAAGCGAACTGTCTGCCTCACCGCCACGTACGTTTAAGCGTTTTAACAGTTGCTGACTACGTTGCTGCCAAGCTGGTTGATTGCGCGAAAACGCCACGCCCAGGTCACTATTGCCCATCCGTGGCGGCTCTTCGAGAATGGCGGCAATTTTTGCCGCGGTAGCAGCTTCGTCGTCGTTCTTCGCGCTAACCAGCATTGCCGCTAAACGCGGATCGTTACCCAGCGCTGCCATTTTTTGCCCCTGCGCACTAAGCCGTTCACCCTCCAGCGCCCCCAGCATTTGTAACAGGCGTTTCGCGGCCAGTAGATTCACCGTTGGCGGTTGATCCAGCCAGCTCATCTGCGCCGGATCGCTGCATCCCCATTGCAGTAATTCCATCAGCAAACCGGAAAGATCGCTTTGTAAGATTTCCGGTTCACTTTGCGCGGCAGCGCGTTCTGCTTGTTCTTTGGCGATTAGATGCAGGCAGATACCCGGCTCCAGACGCCCGGCGCGCCCGGCACGCTGCGTCATGGATGCCTGGCTAACGCGTTGAGTAATCAGTCGCGTTAGCCCCGTGCGCGGATCAAAACGCGCCACACGCTCCTGGGCACAATCCACCACCAGACGAATACCTTCGATGGTTAAACTGGTTTCAGCAATATTGGTCGCCAGCACCACTTTGCGCATCCCTTGCGGTGCCGGGAGGATCGCTTTTCGCTGATCGTTCAGCGACAACGCGCCATACAGCGGGCAGAGCAATACATCACTGCCGATGCGCGAAGCCAGTTGTTCCTGCACACGCTGAATTTCTCCGACGCCAGGTAAAAATAACAGTAATGATCCGCTTTCCTGACGCAGCATTTCAGCGGTGGCTACCGCAACGGCATCGTCAAAACGCTGATGCGCGGGCAGCGGTAAATAACGGCGTTCAACCGGAAACGAGCGCCCTTCTGAGATGACGACGGGCGCTTCTGGCA
Source organism: Shigella sp. FC1567 (assembly GCF_001743015.1). NCBI lineage: Bacteria > Pseudomonadati > Pseudomonadota > Gammaproteobacteria > Enterobacterales > Enterobacteriaceae > Shigella > Shigella sp. FC1567. Next base: position 5,647 of record NZ_MIIV01000333.1, on the reverse strand, counting down.
GCATTTGCTGCAAGCGGTCGTTGTCCAGCGTAGCCGACATAATTAGCAGTTTAAGGTCATCACGCAGACCTTGTTGCACATCGAGTAACAGCGCCAACGCCAAATCCGCCTGCAAGCTACGCTCATGAAATTCATCAAGGATCACCAATCCAACACCGCTCAACTCCGGGTCACGCTGGATCATCCGCGTCAGCACGCCTTCGGTAACTACTTCCAGGCGGGTATTCGGCCCGACGCAGTTTTGCGCACGCATCCGGTAGCCAACGGTATCGCCTGGCTTTTCGTTAAGCAGCTCCTCCAGCCGTTGCGCGACGTTACGCGCCGCCAGACGACGCGGCTCCAGCAGGATAATTTTCCCGTTAATGCCGGGATGCGCCAGCAGTTGCAGCGGCAGCCAGGTTGATTTCCCGGCCCCGGTCGGCGCACTTAATAATACCTGCGGCGCACAATCGAGAGCGGTAAGTAATTCAGGTAAAACGGCAGCAACGGGCAACGACGACACAAAACGCTCCAGAGGGTTAACATTCTTCGCGCCACATTGTAGCATCGCGGTAATTCATAACCGAGTGCCTCACATGTCTGAACCGCAACGTCTGTTCTTTGCTATCGACTTACCTGCAGAAATCCGCGAACAGATTATCCACTGGCGCGCCACACACTTCCCACCTGAGGCGGGACGTCCGGTCGCCGCCGATAATTTGCATCTGACTCTGGCATTTTTAGGCGAAGTGAGCGCCGAGAAAGAGAAGGCGCTTTCTCTTTTAGCCGGACGGATTCGTCAACCTGGTTTCACACTCACGCTTGATGACGCCGGACAATGGCTGCGTTCGCGTGTGGTGTGGTTAGGGATGCGTCAGCCGCCACGCGGCTTAATCCAGCTGGCGAATATGCTCCGTTCACAGGCTGCCCGCAGCGGTTGTTTTCAAAGCAATCGTCCGTTTCATCCACATATTACCTTATTGCGCGACGCCAGCGAGGCGGTGACAATCCCGCCGCCAGGTTTTAACTGGTCTTATGCGGTGACGGAGTTCACCCTTTACGCCTCCTCGTTTGCCCGTGGACGCACACGCTACACGCCGCTAAAACGCTGGGCGCTAATGCAATAACAAGGATTGTCGCAATGGAATTCTCTCCCCTTCTACAGCGCGCGACGCTAATTCAGCGTTACAAACGTTTTTTAGCCGATGTGATCACACCCGATGGTCGCGAATTAACGCTACACTGCCCGAATACGGGTGCGATGACCGGTTGTGCAACGCGTGGCGATACCGTCTGGTATTCGACTTCAGACAACACCAAACGGAAATACCCACACACCTGGGAACTAACTCAAAGCCAGAGCGGCGCATTTATTTGCGTCAATACGCTTTGGGCTAACAGGTTGACGAAAGAGGCTATCCTTAATGAATCAATTTCAGAACTGTCAGGCTATAGCTCGCTGAAAAGCGAAGTAAAATATGGCGCAGAACGCAGCCGTATTGACTTTATGTTGCAGGCGGATTCGCGTCCAGACTGCTATATTGAAGTGAAATCGGTTACGTTAGCGGAGAACGAACAGGGATATTTTCCCGATGCGGTCACTGAACGAGGTCAGAAACACCTTCGGGAGTTGATGAACGTAGCGGCTGAAGGCCAGCGTGCGGTTATCTTTTTCGCCGTGCTGCATTCAGCCATTACACGGTTTTCACCCGCGCGCCACATCGATGAGAAATACGCGCAACTATTGTCAGAAGCTCAACAGAGGGGGGTAGAAATTCTGGCTTACAAAGCGGAAATTTCTGCTGAAGGCATGGCTCTTAAAAAATCACTGCCGGTTACATTGTAGTAAAGTAAGTAACTGGTTAATTTACATTCTGGTCGCGTGCGCAAATACGCTTTTCCTCACACAGTTGTCAAGTGTTACGTTTAGATAATTGCTATCCGGAAAAGCATCTGCTATTTATAGCGGCCTCATTTTTCCCCCGAACATGGGGATCGATAGTGCGTGTTAAGGAGAAGCAACATGCAAGAAGGGCAAAACCGTAAAACATCGTCCCTGAGTATTCTCGCCATCGCTGGGGTGGAACCATATCAGGAGAAGCCGGGCGAAGAGTATATGAATGAAGCCCAGCTGGCGCACTTCCGTCGTATTCTGGAAGCATGGCGTAATCAACTCAGGGATGAAGTCGATCGCACCGTTACACATATGCAGGATGAAGCAGCCAACTTCCCGGACCCGGTAGACCGTGCAGCCCAGGAAGAAGAGTTCAGCCTCGAACTGCGTAACCGCGATCGCGAGCGTAAGCTGATCAAAAAGATCGAGAAGACGCTGAAAAAAGTGGAAGACGAAGATTTCGGCTACTGCGAATCCTGCGGTGTTGAAATTGGTATTCGCCGTCTGGAAGCGCGCCCGACAGCCGATCTGTGCATCGACTGCAAAACGCTGGCTGAAATTCGCGAAAAACAGATGGCTGGCTAATTACAGCCGTTCCATCACGTTTACCACAGGCGGGAAATGCTCCCGCCTTATTTTTTGTTCAAAGAGATGACAGACACACAGTATATTGGCCGCTTCGCCCCCTCTCCTTCCGGCGAGCTTCATTTTGGCTCTCTGATCGCCGCGCTCGGCAGCTATTTGCAGGCTCGCGCCCGGCAAGGTCGCTGGCTGGTACGCATAGAAGATATCGACCCGCCTCGTGAAGTTCCCGGTGCCGCAGAAACTATCCTGCGCCAGCTGGAACATTACGGTCTGCACTGGGACGGCGATGTTCTCTGGCAATCGCAACGTCACGACGCCTATCGTGAAGCACTCGCCTGGTTACATGAACAAGGACTAAGTTATTACTGCACCTGTACGCGTGCGCGTATTCAAAGCATTGTCGGTATTTACGACGGTCATTGCCGGGTGTTGCATCATGGACCAGACAACGCCGCAGTGCGTATCCGCCAGCAGCATCCGGTCACGCAATTTACTGACCAGCTGCGCGGCATTATTCACGCCGACGAAAAACTGGCACGGGAAGATTTTATCATTCATCGCCGTGATGGGTTGTTCGCCTACAACCTGGCTGTTGTGGTTGATGATCATTTCCAGGGCGTTACAGAAATAGTGCGTGGGGCTGATCTGATTGAACCAACAGTAAGGCAAATCTCGCTGTACCAGCTTTTTGGCTGGAAAGTGCCAGATTACATTCATCTGCCGCTGGCGCTTAATCCACAAGGCGCTAAACTTTCCAAGCAGAATCATGCGCCTGCGTTGCCGAAAGGCGATCCACGCCCGGTACTAATCACGGCACTTCAATTTCTGGGGCAGCAGGTAGAAGCACACTGGCAGGATTTCAGCGTCGAGCAAATCCTTCAGTCAGCCGTCAAAAACTGGACGCTGACCGCCGTGCCCGAGTCGGCAATTGTAAATTCAACATTCTCAAATGCGTCATGCTGAGCTATGATTAGCCGCTATTTTTTTGTCCTGAATGATGTTTGACACTACCGAGGTGTACTATTTTTACCCGAGTCGCTAATTTTTGCCGCAAGGTGCTAAGCCGCGAGGAAAGCGAGGCTGAACAGGCAGTCGCCCGTCCACAGGTGACGGTGATCCCGCGTGAGCAGCATGCTATTTCCCGCAAAGATATCAGTGAAAATGCCCTGAAGGTAATGTACAGGCTCAATAAAGCGGGATACGAAGCCTGGCTGGTTGGCGGCGGCGTGCGCGACCTGTTACTTGGCAAAAAGCCGAAAGATTTTGACGTAACCACTAACGCCACGCCTGAGCAGGTGCGCAAACTGTTCCGTAACTGCCGCCTTGTGGGTCGCCGTTTCCGTCTGGCTCATGTGATGTTTGGCCCGGAGATTATCGAAGTTGCAACCTTCCGTGGACACCACGAAGGTAACGTCAGCGACCGCACGACCTCCCAACGCGGGCAAAACGGCATGTTGCTGCGCGACAACATTTTCGGCTCCATCGAAGAAGACGCCCAGCGCCGCGATTTCACTATCAACAGCCTGTATTACAGCGTAGCGGATTTTACCGTCCGTGATTACGTTGGCGGCATGAAGGATCTGAAGGACGGCGTTATCCGTCTGATTGGTAACCCGGAAACGCGCTACCGTGAAGATCCGGTACGTATGCTGCGCGCGGTACGTTTTGCCGCCAAATTGGGTATGCGCATCAGCCCGGAAACCGCAGAACCGATCCCTCGCCTCGCTACCCTGCTGAACGATATCCCACCGGCACGCCTGTTTGAAGAATCGCTTAAACTGCTACAAGCGGGCTACGGTTACGAAACCTATAAGCTGTTGTGTGAATATCATCTGTTCCAGCCGCTGTTCCCGACCATTACCCGCTACTTCACGGAAAATGGCGACAGCCCGATGGAGCGGATCATTGAACAGGTGCTGAAGAATACCGATACGCGTATCCATAACGATATGCGCGTGAACCCGGCGTTCTTGTTTGCCGCCATGTTCTGGTACCCACTGCTGGAGACGGCACAGAAGATCGCCCAGGAAAGCGGCCTGACCTATCACGACGCTTTCGCGCTGGCGATGAACGACGTGCTGGACGAAGCCTGCCGTTCACTGGCAATCCCGAAACGTCTGACGACGTTAACCCGCGATATCTGGCAGTTGCAGTTGCGTATGTCCCGTCGTCAGGGTAAACGCGCATGGAAACTGCTGGAGCATCCTAAGTTCCGTGCGGCTTATGACCTGTTGGCCTTGCGAGCTGAAGTTGAACGTAACGCTGAACTGCAGCGTCTGGTGAAATGGTGGGGTGAGTTCCAGGTTTCCGCGCCACCAGATCAAAAAGGGATGCTTAACGAGTTGGATGAAGAGCCGTCACCGCGTCGCCGTACTCGTCGTCCACGCAAACGCGCACCGCGTCGTGAGGGTACCGCATGACAGTGGCGTATATTGCCATAGGCAGCAATCTGGCCTCTCCGCTGGAGCAGGTCAATGCTGCCCTGAAAGCATTAGGCGATATCCCTGAAAGCCACATTCTTGCCGTTTCTTCGTTTTACCGCACTCCACCGCTGGGGCCGCAAGATCAACCCGATTACCTCAACGCCGCCGTGGCGCTTGAAACTTCGCTCGCCCCGGAAGAGTTACTCAACCATACACAGCGCATAGAACTGCAACAGGATCGTGTTCGTAAAGCTGAACGCTGGGGACCACGCACGCTGGATCTCGATATCATGCTGTTTGGTAATGAAGTGATAAATACCGAACGCCTGACCGTTCCGCACTACGATATGAAGAATCGTGGATTTATGCTGTGGCCGCTGTTTGAGATTGCACCGGAGCTGGCGTTTCCTGATGGGGAGACGTTGCGTGAAGTCTTACATACAAGAGCATTTGACGAATTAAGCAAATGGTAATTTATTTATATTACGAATATAAATATTTTCTGAAAATCATACATCCTCTCTTTCCTTAATAAAAATTTTAGTTTAAACATTTTTGCAGAAACATAATATAAATTCCCGCAGATAAATATCAATCCCATCGCGGTAATGACTCCAACTTACTGATAGTGTTTTATGTTCAGATAATGCCCGATGACCTTGTCATGCAGCTCCACCGATTTTGAGAACGACAGTGACTTCCGTCCCAGCCTTGCCAGATGTTGTCTCAGATTCAGATTATGTCGCTCAATGCGCTGAGTGTAACG